>JAOACV010000309.1 GCA_026417675.1 Verrucomicrobiia bacterium | reverse complement strand
GGGCAAGGCAAGCATCAGCCAAATCGCGACACGACCCGGTCAGGCCGGTGCCGACGCCAGCCCGCTGACGGCCATCCTCAACGACGCGACACATCGCCCTCAAACGCAGTTGTCCGACGCCGACCGTCGCAGGCTCTATCTCTGGCTCGACGCGAACGTGCCATTCCACGGCACCTACGGACACGTTGAGCAACTGGCCCAAGGAGGAGGAACAAAATGAATATGCCGGCAAGTCGCGCGGCTTGAACGCCGGTCCTCAGCAAGTTCGTCTCCCAACCCGGATGACGCACAGCAGGCTTCCAACCCAGCTCATCAACACGCTCAGCTTCCACCGCCAGCCCATCTGCCAGGGCTGGTATTGGCGCTTGATCAGCTGCAGATCATACTGCGGACGCAATCGCTCCAGCATCGCCTCAATCTCCGACGGTGTCATGAACGAGACCACCACGGAACCTGCGCCAAAATAGAAGTCCGACTTGATGCCCAGCCGGCAGGCCCATTTGGAAAGGAAATAGACGATTCGCGAACACAACCACACCCGGTTGACCTCTTCCTCAAACACCAAGTAACCGCCGGGCTTGACGAGCCGGGCCATCTCGCCGAGCGCCCTTTGCTGATTGCCTAGGGTTTGCCGGATGTTATCGGCCACCAAGTGATGCAGGATGTGCCGGAACGTCACGATATCGTAGGAACCGTCCGGGATGCCGCTATCGAGGATCGAACCTTCGAGAAAGCGGATTTGTTTGTTGACCTGCCTGTCCCTGTATTCGGCCATGAATTCCAAATTGGTGGCCTCGACCGCATAGCCCGCCTTGGTCATGATCTCGTTCAGGAAAAAACCGCTCGCCCCGCCGACGTCCAGGATTTTCAATCCCGGCCTCGTGATCAACTCCAGCACCGAGGGAATGAGGTGGGGATGAGTAATCCCCTGCTCGTAGCCCAGGAACTTCTCCACATCCATCGCCGCCTTTGGATCGAAGCCATGAGACTGGTCGTTCTTCATCGCGCGGTTTTCGGCGGCCACGATAAGCGGTCTTGGCCGCAAGGTCAAACCGCCGTTGCCCCAACCTGACTTCGATGGCCGCTTTGCCCCGTTGCGCGGCGTCGTTTCGAGAACGGCTTTCGACAGACTCACGGGGCGCAAAGCCACGTTGCCCGCGACGTTGCAGACGCTCAACCCTCGCCGTAGGACTTGCGGAAGCGGACTTTGTCTTCTTCAGGCGGCTTGGGGGGCGGCGGGGTCGGGGCTGCGGAGGAAGCCGGGGCCGGAGGGGCCGAAGGCGCGCTGGGGGGCGGTTGGGACGGCGCGGCGGCGGACTTCGTGGCCTGCTCTTCGACGGCGCGGGCGATGTCATCCACTTGAGCCTCGGATTTCTCCACCAGTTCGACGAACAGCATCTGAAGCTGGTTGACGCTGTTCTTGATGATCTGGTCCTCGTTCGCGTTGCGTTTGCCTTCGGTCTTGGCCTCGAGCATCACCAGCATGTCCACGAACGCGGCAGCGGCTTCGAGGTCGGGTGGGGGCGGTTGCTGGCCTTCGGGGGCAATCTTGCCCATCGCGAGCAGGGCGTTGGTAGAAATCATCCGCACGAGCATGTAGAACAACTCGGTATCGTGGCGCTCGGCCATCGGGTCTTGTTGCTCAAATTGTGGCATAAGCTCCTTTTCGTGTCGCCGCGTCACGGAGTGACGCGACTACTTCTGCTTCTCCGGCGGGCGGACGATGGCGATCGCCGCGGCGTCGCCGAAATACTTGTGGGCGGCGCGCCGGATGTCTTCGGCCGTTACCGCGCTGTAGTGTTTCTCGAAATCGAGGGAGAACTTGTAGCCAAGCCCGTAGAGTTCGTCGAGCGCGATTTGCGTCGCGAGCGAGGCGTTGGACTGCATGGAGATTTTTTTCTCGCTGATGAGCTTGGCCTTGGCTCGAGCCAGTTCCTCCGCCGAAAGGCCGGTTTGGCGAATCCGGCCGATCTCCTTCATCAATTCCGCTTCGGCCAGTTTCGCCTTCGCCGGCTCGGTGCCGATGTAGAACAAGAAATAGCCGGGATCGAGTCCGACAAGCTGGCTGGCGCCGGTGTAGTAACAGAGCGCCAGTTCGTCGCGCAGCCGGCGGAACAGCGGCGAGCTGAGACCGCTCAGCCCCTCGTCCAAGACCTCCATTGCAAATCGGTCCGGGCTACTGACGCTGACGCCTTGGTAGCCGATGAAGATCACGGTTTGCTGGCGAGGCGCGACGTTTTCCACGCGGACGGTGGCCGTCAGCGGCGCGGCGGCGGCGCGGCCGGCCAGCGGATCGTTCTGGGCGCGCGGCAGTCTGCCGAAGTGTTTCTCGATCGCGTGGCGCACGTCGGCAGCCCGAACGTCGCCGCAGACGGCGATGACCATGTTGTTGGGCACCACAAACCGGTCGCGGAACGCCACCACGTCGGCGCGTTGGAGTCGCGCGACGCTGGTCTCGGCGCCATTGCCGGTCATGTGGTAGGGATGCCGGCCAAAAAGTGCCCGCCGCACCAGCTTGGAGGCGAGGCCCGTGGGTTGTTCGTTCTCGGTCTTGATCGCGCCGATCTGGATTTGTTTCTCGCGCTCAAAAGCGTCCTCGGGGAACGACGCGCGCAGCAGCACGTCGGCGAGCACGTTCACGGCCTTGCTGACATCGGTTTTCAACACTTCGATGGAGACGCCGATGCTGTTGTTGCCGCCAGTGGCAGCGATGGAGCCGCCGCCGCTTTCGATCTCGTCGGCGATTTGCTCAGCGGTGCGCGTCCTGGTTCCCTTCAGCAGCAGTTTCGCCATCAGCGCGCTGACGCCGTTGTTGGCGTCGGTTTCGGCCAGCAGGCCGCCTTTGCAGGCAGCGTAGAAGTTCACGAACGGCAGGCGATGGTCCTCGCGCACCAGCACGCAAAGTCCGTTGGGCAGCGTGAATTTCTTCACGTCGAACACGGCGCGTTCGGCTTTTGCCCGGGCGGGCTTGCCCAGCGTCCCGGGCGGGTTGACGCTGACGACGGTGAGGTTGTCGTCTCGGAAGTATTTGCGCGCGACGGCCTGCAAATCGCCGGGCGCAAGCGCCTCGACCTGCGCCAGGTAACGCCGCGTGAAGCCCAAATCGCCCGCGACGGTCTCGTTCATGCCGATGTCGGACGCCTGGCCTTCCATCGTCTTGAGGCTCGACAACTGCGTCGCCAGCGCGATCTGCTTCGCCTTCTTCAGTTCCGCCGGCGAGACCGGGTGGGTGCCCAGCTTCTTGATTTCTGCCAGCGTCTCCTTTTCCGTCGCAGCGCGCTTGGCGGGATCGAGCACCGTGCCGACGTAAAACAGACCCGGTTGTCCCGGCGTCCAGGCCGAGACGCGGACGGACTGAACCAGCCCCTTGCGATCGCGCAGTTGTTGGTAGAGCCGCGAGCTTTTGCCGTGGCCGGCGATATAAGCGAGCAAGTCGAGCGCGGGCGCGTCGGGATGCCGCGCATCGCAGATGTGCCAGGCGAAGTAAAGCCGCGAGAGGTTGACGGGGCGTTCCTCGTGCGCTTCGCGCCGGCCAAGTTGCTGCGGCTCCTGCGGGACATAGACCGGCGAGAGCGGCGTGCGTTTGAAATCCTTGAATAACTCGCGAGCGCGCGCCTCGACCTTGACGGCGTCGAAGTCGCCAACGATGACGAAGACCATGTTGTCGGGCGAGTAGCGGGCCTTGTAGTAGCGAAACGCGTCCTCGCGTGTCAGGCGGCGGTAGATTTCCTCGTAGCCGATGACCGGGTGCCGGTAGGGATGGATTGTAAAAGCCGTGCCGAACAGCAGGCGCGTCGTCATGATCTCCGGGTTGTCCCGTCCCATCGCCATCTCTCGGAGGATGACCTGCTGTTCCTTAAGGTATTCGTCCTCCGGCAAGGTCGAGTTCATGATGGCGTCGGCCAAGACCTCCATCGCCGTGTCGAGGCCGCGCGTGGTGCCGGGCAGGCCGCCGTCCACGGCCACGTCAATGTGATAGACGGTGCGCTCTTGGCTCGTGTAAGCGTTCATGTGCCCGCCGACGTCAGCCACCTGCTGCGCGATCTGGCCGACCGTGCGTTTCTCGGTCCCCTTGAACAGCATGTGTTCCAGGATGTGCGAGAGACCCGCGCCCATCTGCGCCCCCTCGTGGATGCTGCCGGTCTTGACCCACATCTGGACGCTGGCGACGGGCGCGCTATGGTCCTCGCGCAACAGCACGACCATGCCGTTGTCGAGCACCGCGCGGCGCACGAAACGCCCGTCGAGCGTGTTGAGATCAAACGGCGGTTCCTTGGCGTGGGCAGTCATGGCGGTCATCGTGGAAAGCAGGCTGAAAAGAATGACGAGATATTTCATAGCGGATTGAACGAAGGAGCCGTGAGACGGTGCCGAAGGGTGGAGGCTCTGCGCTAGAC
>JAOACV010000308.1 GCA_026417675.1 Verrucomicrobiia bacterium | reverse complement strand
CTGCCAGGAATACCGTCGCGGGCGATTTGAGAGCCACGTCATCGCCGGGATCGCCGTCGCGGCGGGCTCGTGTCTGATCTCGCTGGGATTGGCGACGCGGTTGCAGGGGATCATCTCCCGGCCGATCCATGAACTGGTCCGTGTGGCGCGGGCGGTTTTGGAGAAGGGCGACTATTCCTTGCGGGCCGAAAAAGTGAGCGAGGACGAAGCCGGCCTGTTGACCGACGCGTTCAATAAAGTTCTGGCGCAGGCCGAGAAACGCGCGACCGACTCCCAGACGCAGCGGGAGGTTCTGGAAAAGCGCGTGGCGGAGCGAACCGCCGAGCTGCAAAAGGCCAACGAGCAGATGCGGCTGCTCCAGTCCATTTTGGTGGCCGTAGGCGAGACCGACGACGTGCCGTCGGCGTTGCGGGTGGTGCTGAGCCGCGTTTGCGAAGCGACCGGCTGGCAGATCGGCCAGGCTTGGGTATTGCGCGAGGATGGCAAAGGACTGGAATGCTGCGCGGCCTGGCATGCGACAGTGACGGTGACGCCCGAACTAAGGGCGTTTCGCAAGCTGAGCGAGGAAACCATTTCCGAGCCGGGCAGCAGGGCCAGCGGGCGGGCGTGGGAGGCCAAAAAACCGTTGTGGATCGCCGACGTGAGCAAGCATGACAGCTTTATGCGCGGCCCGGTGGCGTTGCAGGCGGGCATCCGCGCGGGCGTGTGGGTGCCGGTGCTGGCCGGCGGCAACGTCGTGGCGATGCTGGAGTTCTTCATGTTGCAGCCGGGCGAGCCGGAAGCGCGGCTGGTGGAACTGGCTTCGGCGGCCGCCAGCAGGGTGGGCGCGATGATCCTGCGCAAGCGCGCCGAGAACGCGCTGCGGCTGAGCGAGCAGCGGTTCCGGCTGATCGCCCGCGCCACGACCGACGGGGTGTGGGACTGGGACTTGGTCAGCAATCGTGTCTGGCGCAATGAGACCTATGCGTCGCTGTTTCTCTACAAGCCCGAAGAGGTGGGCGCGGACCACCAGTGGTTTCTGGACCGCGTGCATCCGGAGGACCGCGAACGCATCGTGGCCGAATTCGAGACCGCCCGCAACGAAGGGGCGGAGTTCCACGCGAGCGAATACCGTTTCCGGCGCGCCGACGGCCAGTATGCCCACGTGTATGACCGCGCCTATTTCGTGCGCGACGAGCGCGGCGTGGCCGTGCGGGCCGTCGGCGGGATGATGGACATCACGGGCCGCAGGCAGGCCGAGGAGATGCTGCGCGCGAGCGAGGAGCGATACCGGCGGCTGCACGAGAGCATGACCGACGCCTTTGTCAAAGTGGACATGAAGGGACGGATTCAGGAATTCAACCCGGCTTACCGGAACATGCTGGGCTACACCGACGAAGAGTTGCGGCAACTGACCTACGTGGACCTCACGCCGGAGAAGTGGCACGTCTTCGAGGACCGCATTGTGAGAGAGCAGATTCTTTTGCGCGGCCACTCGGCCGTTTACGAGAAGGAATACCGGCGCAAGGACGGCACGGTGTTCCCGGTGGAGTTGCGCACCTTCCTGCTTCGGGACAGGCAGGGGGAGCCGTCCGGCATGTGGGCCATCGTCCGGGACGTCACGGAGCGCAAGCGGGCGGAGGATGCCCTGCGCGAGAGTGAAGATCGTTACCGTTCGCTGTTTGCGACCAGTATGGACGCCGTCCTGCTGGCGTCGGCAGATGGACGGATTCTGGGCGCGAACGCGGCCGCTTGCCAGATGTTCGGGCGCACGGAGGAGGAACTGAAGCGCGTCGGGCGCAGCGGCGTCGTGGATCTCTCGGACCCCCGCGTGCAGGCAGCCATCGAAGAACGCGCGCGAACCGGCCGGTTCTACGGCGAGATGACGTTCGTTCGCGGCGACGGCTCCAAGTTTCTCGGCGAGGTCGCCTCGGTGGTCTACCGCGACGCCAAGGGCGAAGCGTGCGCCAGCGTCGTCATCCGCGACATCACGGAGCGCCAGCGGGCCGAGCAGGCGTTGCAGGTCGAGCGGCAGAGGCTCCTTGAAGTGTTGGAAGGGTTGCCGACTATGATCTGCCTGTTGACGCCCGATTATCATGTCGCCTTTGCCAACCGCAGCTTTCGCAACAAGTTTGGCGAGTCGCACGGCCGGCACTGTTATGAATACTGTTTTGGGCAGAAAGCGCCGTGCCCGTTTTGCGAAACCTATAACGTGCTGAAAACCGGCAAGCCCCACCATTGGGAGGTGACAACCCAGGACGGCAGTGTGATTGATGTTTATGACTTCCCGTTCACTGATGTGGATGGTTCGCCCATGATCCTCGAGATGGACGTGGACATCACGGAGCGCAAGCGGATGGAGGAAGCGTTACGAAAAAGCGAGCAGGTTCACCGTGCCTCCATCGAGGCCGCCAGCGCCGTCCCCTACACCTATGACCCCCGCGCACGGCGCTACGAGTTCATGGGCGCCGGCATCGAACGGCTGACCGGTTACACTGCCGTCGAATGCACACCGGAGAAGTTCGGCAGCATCATCGAGGAGATCGTCATGGCCGACGGCAGGACCTTCCGCGAGATGTCAGAGGCCATTCGCGAGTTCGACGAAGGCGGGGGCACTGTCTGGCGGGCTGATTATCGCATCCGCGCTCGCGACGGCTCCGAACGCTGGCTGACCGACGCATCCGTGAACGAGCGCGACGCCGACGGCCATGTCTTCCGCAGCGTCGGCCTGCTGTTCGACATCACCGAGCGCAAGCGGGCCGAAGAGGCGCTGCGCGAGAGCGAGGAGCGTGTTCGCATTGTGTTGAACAACTCTCTCGACGTGGTTTACCGGCGGAACATGCAGACCAACCGATACGACTTCTTCAGCCCCGCAGTCGAAACCGTTACTGGCTACTCGGTCCAGGGACTGGTTGACGCAAACCTGAATTTTGTTCTCGATCGAGTTCATCCGGATGACTTGGCGGCGTGTCAGCGCGTGCTGGAGGCGGCTCAAGCGGGCGAGACAACAAACGGCATCGTTGAATATCGTTTCCGGCACAAGAACGGCGACTACCGATGGCTCTCCGACCGGTTTACCGTCGTCAAGGATGGCGCCGGACAACCGTTGTATTGGGTCGGCGTGTCCCGCGATATCACCGATCAGAGGCGGGTCGAGGCGGCGTTGGCCGATAATGAACAACGGCTGCGGATGGCGATGGATGCTGCCGACCTCGGCATTTGGGACTGGGACTTGCGGACCGGCAAGATTGTTTGGGGCGGCCATCACGAGCGGTTGTTCGGACTTGCCCCCGGCCAGTTCGACGGCACCTACGAGGGGTTCGAGCGCTGCGTGCATCCCGACGACCGGCAGGGCATCCGCAACGCCGTGGACGAAGCCATGAAAAACCGCGCCAGCTACGCTCGAGAATTTCGCGTCCTCTGGCCGGACGGCAGCCTCCACTGGATCGCAGCTCAGGGCAGGTTTGACTATGACGCGACCGGCCAAGCCATTCGCATGAGCGGCGTGGTGCTCGACATCACGACGCGCAAACAGGCGGAAGAGACGCTGCGGCAGTTCAACACAGAACTGGAACGTCGCGTGGCCGAACGCACGGCCGAAGCCGAAGCGCGCGCCCGCGAGCTGGCCGCCTCGGAGGAGAAGCTGCGCGAGTCGGAAGCCCGTTATCGCAACTTGGTGGAGTCGGCCATAGACGTCATCTTCACGCTGGGCGCGGACGGCACCGTGCAGTCGCTCAACCAGGCGTTCGAGAAGATCACAGGATGGCCTTGCCATGAATGGATCGGGCGGCCTTTCGCGCCGCTGTTCCATCCCGACGATGTGTCCAAGGTGACGCAGGAGGTTGAGAGAACCTTGTGGCAGAAGGACGATCCGCGGCACATCGTCGAGGCCCGCGTCCGCAGCAAATCCGGCCGTTTTCTGACGATGGAGTTCAGCGGCGCGCCCTGCGAGCAGGGCGGCAGGGTCGTCGGCATCCTCGGCATTGCCCGCGACATCACGGAGCACAAACGCCTCGAACAGGCCCTGCTCGACATCAGCGAGCGCGAGCAACGGCGCATCGGCCAGGACCTGCACGACGGCCTTTGCCAGCATCTGGCGGGCGTCGCATTCATGAGCAACGTCCTGGCCCAGAAACTGGCCGACGAGCGCCAGGCGGAAGCCGACGAGGCCAGGAAGATCGCCGAGTTGGTCCGGCAGGCCGCCGCCGGCGCGCGCACCATCGCTGCGGGACTTCACCCCGTGAAGATGGAAGCCCACGGCGCGATGGACGCGCTGCAGGAGCTGGCGCGTCTGACCGAGGAGATGTTCAAAGTCAAGTGCCTGTTCCACTGCGATCCGCCGGTGCTGATCAGCGACAACCGCAAGGCGGTGCATCTCTACCGCATCGCCCAAGAAGCCGTCCACAACGCCATCACGC
>JAOACV010000307.1 GCA_026417675.1 Verrucomicrobiia bacterium | reverse complement strand
TTTCATGGCGTGGTGCAGCGCGTTCTCCGAACGCGATGACAAACGCGACACCCCAGCATCGCGTTCGGAGAACGCGATCCGCCTTGGGGTGCAGTCCCGCCGTGCTGTGGGAATACCCGGACCAGCATCAGACCAACTCGCGAATCACATGGCCACCGTCGAGGATGTTCATCGGCCGGCCGAGCGAGGTCTGGGCGTATCGCTTGTCGGCGTCAATGCCGAGTTGGCGATAGACCGTGCGAATCAGGTCTTCCGGCGTGATCGGGTTGCTCGCCGGCGATTCGCCCAACTTGTCGGAGGAGCCGACGACTTGTCCGCCGCGCAGACCGCCGCCGGCGGCAAAAACGGAGAACACGGTTGACCAATGGTCGCGGCCGGCTTCCCGGTTGATGCGCGGCGTGCGGCCGAATTCAGTCATGAAAAGAACCATCGTGGTTTTGAGCAGACCGCGCTCGCCGAGGTCGCGGATCAGCGCGCTGACCGCCCGGTCAAACGCGGGCAGCCGCCGTTCCAGCGCGTCGAACGCGCGGTAGTGATGGTCCCAGCCGTCTTCGTCCACAGTCACGAACCGGACGCCCGCTTCCACCAGGCGGCGCGCGAGCAGACATTTGAGGCCGATGCCGGCACGACCGTAGGCATCGCGTTGTTTCAGGGGTTCCTTGGTCAGATCGAGGGCTTCCAGAGTCCATCGCTCGCGGAGGTCTTTCGCATGAAAACGCTCGCCGCTTTCATCGCTGGTGACCCTGAGCGGCTGGCAACCCGCGTCGAGGTAGCCCGGTCCGAGGCAGCCGAGCGCGGCCGTGAAGCTGGTGCCCGGAATGGTGACGTAAGGCGGGACGCCATCGCGTGGGCCGAGTTCCTTGGAGACGATAGCGCCGATGCTCGGAGCAGGCGTCGTGGGGCAGGGAGGCAATCCGCTAAGCATGTAGCTCATGCCGCGCTCGTGCATGCCTTCGGGATGGTGCATCGAACGGATGAAAACCGTCTTGTCGGCGACTTGGGCCAGACCCCGCATATGCTCGGAGAGCCGGATGCCAGGCACATTGGTTGGGATGACGCCAAACCGGCCGCGAATCTCCGACGGCGCATCCGGCTTGGGGTCGAACGTGTCGAGGTGCGACATCCCACCCTGCATCCACAACAGAATCACTGACCGGCATGGCGCGCCGGCCGCGCGCGCCTCGGCGTGGCGTGTCAGACCCGCGCCCAGCGCGCCCAAGGCGCTGACGCGAAGGAAATCCCGACGGGAAAACCCGGCGCGCGTTGGATGTTCACCACCGCTTGTCGTGCGAATCATGGCTGGTCTCCGGGGCAACCGCTTTCAAGAACTGCGGACACTATAGACACGCCATGAACCGCTTCAATACAAAGTTGGAGCGGCCAACGGCTGAATCCGCGCAAGCGCCTAACCTGCCTGTTCCCTTGCGCGGCAAAGCGGCACTTCGAGGCCGGGCGCGTTCTGCAAACACGCCCGTCGCCGTGCGATTACAGCCACATCGCGTTCGGAGAACGCGATCCACCGGGCCGCAGGACCTTTCTTGCCGCGGCCTGTCGCGTGTGTTAAGGGACTGGACAGAACGATGAGAGTTTTTGGCAAAGATTATCGTGCCGTCTGGATGATCGAGCGCCACGGACGCGCGGTGGTGCGGGTCATCAACCAGCCGCTGCTGCCGCATAAGTTCGCCATCAAAGACCTGCCGACTTATCGCGACACGGCCGAGGCCATCCGCGACATGACGATCCGCGGTGCCGGCACCATCGGCGCCACGGCGGCGTTTGGATTGGCGCAGGCATGCGTGGAGGCGCCGGACGACGGGCGCGGTTTTTGGGCTTACGTTCGCCGAGCTTACGATACGCTCAACAAAACGCGGCCCACGGCGAACGATCTGAAGCACAGCCTCGACAAGATCATGGCGCGCATCCGGGACCTGCCGCCCGCTCAGGCCAAACGCGCCGCCGTCGCCGAGGCCCGCGCGATCAGCGACTGGTATGTCCACGTGGGCGAGCGCATCGCGCGCAACGGGCTTCGACTCATCAAGAACGGCACGCGGATGCTCACGCACTGCAACGCGGGCTGGCTGGCGTTGCAGGACTGGGGCAGCGCGCCCGCGCCGGTTTATCTGGCGCACCGTAAGGGCCGCCGGGTGTTCGTGTGGGTGGACGAAACCCGGCCGCGCTGCCAGGGTGCTCAACTCACGAGCTGGGAGATGATGCAGGAAGGCGTGCCGCACGCGATCATTCCCGACAACGCCGCCGGTTTCTTCATGCAGCGCGGCGAGGTGGACCTGGTTATCACCGGCGCCGACCGCATCGCCGCCAACGGCGACACCGCCAACAAGATTGGCACCTACGAGAAGGCTGTGCTGGCACGCGAGAACGGCGTGCCGTTCTACATCGCCGCGCCGACCTCGACCATTGACCTGAACTGCCCCAGCGGCGACCGCATCCCCATCGAGGAACGCAGCGCGGACGAAGTGCATTTCATCACCGGCCGCGACGAAACGGGCCGGTTGCGCCGGGTTCGCATCTCCCCCGAACACGCGCGAGCGCGAAATCCCGCCTTCGATGTCACGCCCGCCCGTTACATCACCGGCATCATCACCGAGCACGGCATCATCCCCGCCCGCGCGTCGGCGATCCGCAGGCTCTTCGCCTCCCGGCGCCCGCCGCTCGTCACTCGTCGCTCCGCATGATTCGCGCCGTCTTCTTTGACCTTGGCAAGGTGTTGCTCGACTTCGACTGGGTGGCTGCCTGCAAGCGCAGCACCGCGCTCTGCGACGGCGGCGAGGAACGCATCATCGAATGGTTCAGCGAGACGCCGCACGTTTATGACTACGAGCGCGGTAAACTGACCACGCCGGAGTTCTTCGAGCTGGCCCGCGTCGGCCTCGGTTTTCGCGGCGGGTTCGACCAGTTTCGCGAGTTCTGGTCCGACATCTTCTCCGAGATTCCGGAGACGGTGGCCATCGTGCGCGCCCTGAAAGGCCGCGTGCCCATCGCCTTGCTGTCGAACACCAACGACATGCACATCCGCTGGGTCGAGCAGAAGTTCCCCTTCATGCGGTTGTTCGACGAGACGATCTACTCCTATCGCGAAGGGGTCGCCAAGCCCGACCCCGAAATCTACCGGCGCGCGTTGCACAAGCTCAACGTCGCGCCCGCCGAGGCGTTCTTCACCGACGACCGCGACGACAACGTCGCCGGCGCGCTCTCCGTCGGCATGGACGCCGTGCGCTTCACCACTCCCGACGCTTTGCGCGCCGCGCTGACCGCGCGCGGCATCCGCGTGTGATGGCAACGCAACACGCGTCCTTTCCGGCCTGCGGTTGAGCCGGCACGACACCAAGGCCAGACGACGAGGCCGACGCACTAACCGACGATTCCGGTTTCTCCGCGCAGCGGTTTTGCGTGGTCTTGGGATGGGGTTTGGGGCATCCTGCCGCGACAGATGACCATGAAACGATTTTCTCTCACCTGCCTTGTCGCTCTTGTCGCGGGCCTCTGCGGCGCGATCACCGCCGGGGCGGGCGACCGTAGCGGCGCAGCGAACGCGCCGCGGAGCCGGACCGCGCCGGTGCCGGTGCTGCACGTCACCGACCTGTTCCGCCCGCATGGCGACCCCGATGATCATTGGGATTTGGCGTGCGTGTATGCCTTGGCTCACCAAGGCAGGGTGGACTTGAGGGCGGTCATGGTTGATTATCCGCCGGCCTCCCGACGCGGCGATCCCGACGTGTTGGGCGTCGCGCAAATGAACTACCTCACGGGTTTGGCCGTGCCGGTGCTGGTGGGTTCGCCGCGGCCGATGCGATCGCGCCACGACACGCAGGCCAACGCGACGCCGCTGGAGGACGCGGGCATACGCGCGGTGCTCCGCCTGCTGCGCGACTCGCCCCGGCCGGTGGTGATCCACGTTCTGGGGTCCTGCGCCGACGTGGCCATCGCGAGCAAGCGCGACCCGAAGTTGTTCGCGAAGAAATGCGCGGCGGTTTATCTCAACGCCGGCGCCGGCACGCCCGACAAGGCCAAGGCGGCCCGGCTGGAATACAACGTCAACCTCAACCCCGCCGGCTACGCGGCGATGTTCGATCTGCCTTGCCCGGTTTATTGGATGCCGTGTTTCGAGGAGGTGCCGGGCAAGGGGCAGCCGTGGGAGGTCATGGAGTTCGGCACGTTCTACCGCTTTCTTCAGAGCGACATCCTGCCGCACTTGTCGCCTCGCATGAAGAATTTCTTCGCCTGGATGTATAAGCACGGGCGCGGCGACAAAAGCGCCGAACCGCCGGGTTGCGACTGGCTGCGATGCCTGCTCGGCCCCAACGACGAGGCGGTGCTGGCCCGGCAGGCTCAGCTTCCTCTGGACATTGAGGCCCGGCAAGAGTTCTCCCGCAGTGTGGAGG
>JAOACV010000306.1 GCA_026417675.1 Verrucomicrobiia bacterium | reverse complement strand
GCCCAGATCGTTCGCCGCCACCGGGGCGGCACCCTTTTCCAGGAAATGGCTGCCGGCGGTCAGCTTGCCGTTCCGGTCAACCGGCTTCACGCCCACCAGGCGGTAGCCCTCCGGGTCGGTCAGCCCCTTGAGCGCGGCGAAGAACTGTTCGCGGGCGTCGTAGATCTCCACCGGCACGCCGAGCTTCTTGAACAGCCCGACCACGCGCTCCGGCTCGCCCTCGCGCATGATGCCGTTTTGGACGAAGTAGGTCTTGAGCCTGTTGCCCAGCGCGCGGTGGCCCAGCATCGTGACGGTGGACGAATCCACGCCGCCCGACAGCGCGTTGATGGCCAGGCTGTTGCCGACGGCGGCGGAAAGGGCCTTCACTTGCTCTTCGATGAACTTTTTTGGATTCAATTTCGCAACGGGGATCTCTTGGATGCTCATACCTTCCTCTGGTTCTGCGTCACTCAGGGCGCGGGTTGTTTTTGCGGTTCAACGGTTTCAGACACGCATCACGACTCGAAAAGGTTCTTGGTGGCGAAGTTCGGTTCGCTGGTGAGATTGACACCCAGCCGCCGCAGGCCGGCCTCGTCGCCGGGGGTGGGCATGTGGGTCATGTGGACCTCGCATCCCTGCAGCTCCTTCAGTTTCTCCATCGCCATCTGCGCGGCGGGGTTGTTGCCGGCGCTGATGCTGAGCGCGATGAGCGTCTCGTCGAGATCGAGGCTGACGGTGCGCGCGTTGAGAACGTTCTTTTTGAGGTTGGCGATGGACTCGACGACGGCGGGCGGCAGCAACGGCATCTTGCGCGGGATTTCGGCGAGTTTCTTGGCCGCGTTGAGAATCAGGCCGGAGGCGGCGTGCAACAGCGGCGAATTGCTTCCCGTGACGATCTGGCCGTCGCGCAGTTCGATCGCGGCGCCGCAGAAGACGCCTTCGTTGCCCTTGCCCCGGGCCATGGCGTCTTGCGCCGCGTTGCGCGCCGCGCCCACCGTCGGCCGGTCGGCCGGCTGGGCGCCGACCTCTTCCATGATCATCGCGATGCGCTGGGTGGTCTCCTTGTCGGCAAAGCCCATCGCATACTCGCATTGGTAGCGGAAGTAACGGCGGATGATTTCCTGCCGGGCGGCCTCGCGCACGGCCTCGTCGTCCACGATGCCGAAGCCGGCCTTGTTGACGCCCATGTCGGTGGGCGAGTTGTAGGGCGACTTCGCGCCGGTGATCCGCTCCAGCAGGCGCTTGAGCACGGGGAAAAGTTCCACATCGCGGTTGTAATTGATCGCCGTCCGGCCGTAGGCCTCCAGGTGGTGCGGGTCAATGAGGTTGAAATCCTTGAGGTCCACCGTGGCGGCCTCATAGGCGATATTGACCGGATGTTTCAGCGGCAGGTTCCAGATCGGGAACGTCTCGAACTTCGCGTAGCCGGAACGGATGCCGCGCTTGTGATCGTGATAAAGCTGCGACAGGCAGGTGGAGAGCTTGCCGCTGCCGGGCCCCGGGCCGGTCACAACCACGAGCGGCTGGGTGGTCGGGATGTAGTCGTTGCGGCCGTAACCCTCCTCGCTCGCGATGCCGTCCACGTCGGTTGGATAGCCGCGAATCGGGTAGTGCAGAAACACCGGCACGCCGCGCCGTTCGAGCTTGTTCTTGAAGATCGTCGCCGCGGACTGGTTCTGGAACCGTGTGATGACAACGCCGGTGACGGCGATGTCCCACGCGCGCAGGTCGTCAATCAGTTTCAGCGCGTCCACGTCATAGGTGATGCCGAAGTCGGCGCGCACCTTCTTGCGCTCGATGTCGCCGGCGTAGATGCACAGGATGATGTCAGCGCGGTCCTTGAGCTGCTGGAGCAGCCGCATCTTCACGTTCGGATCGAATCCCGGCAGCACGCGCGCGGCGTGATAGTCAAAGACGATCTTGCCGCCAAACTCCAGGTAGAGCTTGTTGTCGAACTTCCGAACCCGCTCCAGGATCGCCGCGGTCTGCTCGGCGAGATACCTCTCGTTGTCAAAACCGGTCTTTTTGATCATGGGAGAGCCCAGGAGTTGGTTCGCTCGCGACTCACGCCGGCGGCGCGTTCTTCACGTCCTGATGATACGCCTGCAAGGACTTCACGTCGGCGCGGCCTTTCTGCACCGCGCCGATGCCTTTCGCGGCGGCGAGCGCGGCCGCGATGGTGGTGATGTAGGGAATCTTGTGTTTGATCGCGTTCTTGCGGATGTAGGAATCGTCGTGCTGGCTGCTCTTGCCCGCGGGCGTGTTGATGATGAGCTGGATGTCGCCGTTCTTGATCGCGTCCACGATGTCGGGCCGGCCTTGGTTGGTCTTGTTGATCTGCTCGGACTTGATGCCGTGCTCGGCGAACCGCCGGTGCGTGCCGTTGGTCGCGAGGATCTTGAAGCCGAGCTTGTTGAACTCCGCGGCGACCTCGCACGCGGCGGCCTTGTCGCGATCGTTGACCGTGATGAGCACGGTGCCGGAGGTTGGCAGCGGAGGCGTGGCGGCCTCCTCGGCCTTGAAGTAAGCCATCCCGAACGAGTCGGCCATGCCGAGCCCCTCGCCGGTCGAGCGCATCCCCGGGCCGCGCACGGGGGCCCACTCCGGGAACATGTTGAACGGCATGACGGCCTCCTTGACGCCGAAGTGCGGGATGCGTTTCTGCTGGAGGCCCAGATCGCGCAGTTTCCTGCCGAGCATCAGTTGTGTGGCGATGCGGGCCATGGAGATGTTGCAAACCTTGGAGACCAGCGGCACCGTGCGCGACGCGCGCGGGTTGGCTTCCAGGCAATAGACCCTGTCGTTGCAGATCGCATACTGCATGTTCATCAGGCCGACGACGTGCAGTTCCCTGGCGATCTTGCGTGTGTATTCACAGATGGTGTCGAGGTGCTTCTGCGGGATGCTAATGGGTGGGATCACGCACGCCGAGTCGCCGGAGTGAATGCCGGCCTGTTCGATGTGCTCCATGACCGCCGGGATGAACACCTCGGTGTCGTCGGCCAGCGCGTCGGCTTCGCACTCCAGCGCGTTCTCCAAAAACTTGTCTATCAGGATCGGCCGGTCGGGCGTCACGTCCACCGCAGCGGCGACGTATTGCTTCAACATTTCCTCGTCATAGACGATCTCCATGCCGCGTCCGCCGAGGACGAAGGACGGGCGCACCATCAACGGGTAGCCGATGCGCTTGGCGACCGCGAAAGCCTCTTCGAGGTTGCTGGCCATGCCGGATTCGGGCATCGGGATGCCGAGTTTTTCCATCATCTTGCGGAACCGGTCGCGGTCCTCGGCGAGGTCAATCGTATCAGGCGACGTGCCGAGGATGTTCACGCCCGCGGCGGCAAGCTGCGTGGCGAGGTTCAGCGGCGTCTGGCCGCCGAACTGCACGATGGCGCCAAGCGGCTTCTCCTTCTCGTAAATGCTCAGCACGTCCTCGACGCTCAGCGGTTCGAAGTAGAGCTTGTCGGAGGTGTCGTAGTCGGTCGAGACAGTCTCCGGGTTGCAGTTGATCATGATCGCCTCGTAGCCCTCGTCGCGGAGCGCGAACGCGGCGTGGACGCAGCAGTAGTCGAACTCGATGCCCTGGCCAATGCGGTTAGGGCCGCCGCCGAGCACGAGGACCTTGCGCCGGTTGGAGGCAGTAGTCTTGTCGGGCGCGTTATACGTCGAGTAGTAATAGGCCGCGTTCTCGACGCCGCTGACCGGCACCGCGTCCCAAGCCTCGGCCACCCCCAGTTGGAGCCGGCGCGCGCGAATCTCTTCTTCCTTGAGGCCGAGAATCTTTGCGAGGTAACGGTCGGCGAAGCCATCCTTCTTGGCTTGCACCAGCAGCTCATCGGGCAGGCGCCGTCCCTTGAACGTCAAAATCTTTTCCTCCAGCTCGACCAGCTCCTTCATCTGCTGGATGAACCAGGGTTTGATGTAGGTCTTGGCGTAGAGTTGATCCACCGTGGCGCCTTTCCGGAGCGCCTCATACATCTGGAACTGCCGCTCGCTGCTGGGCTGGTTGAGCATCGCCATCAACTCCTCCAGCGACCGTTGGTGGAAGTCCTTCGCGAAGCCCAGCCCGTGCCGGCCATTCTCCAGCGAGCGAATGGATTTTTGGAACGCCTCCTTGTAGTTCTTGCCGATGCTCATCACCTCGCCCACCGCACGCATTTGCGTGCCGAGCTTGTCTTCGGCGCCGGGGAATTTCTCGAAGTCCCAACGGGCGAATTTCACGACAACGTAATCGCCGGAGGGCTTGTATTTCTCCAACGTGCCTTCCTTCCAGTAGGGGATTTCGTCAAGCGTCAACCCCGCGGCGAGCTTGGCCGAGACGAGCGCGATGGGGAAGCCGGTCGCCTTCGACGCGAGCGCGGAGGATCGCGACGTGCGCGGGTTGATCTCGATGATGACCACGCGGTCCGTCTTCGGGTCGTGCGCGAAC
>JAOACV010000305.1 GCA_026417675.1 Verrucomicrobiia bacterium | reverse complement strand
CCCGCCGCGTCCCCCTCATGCTGGACGAAGCCGGGCTTCGGGCGCGTCTGACGGCCAAAGAACGTTTCGCGGTCGTTACCGCCAGCGCCGGTCCGCTACCCGCACCGTTGCAAGAAACCTCACGCGTGCAAGCAGACGGCGCGACGTGGACACTATGGAGACAACCATGACGCCCGCGCGGCTGAAACTTGCCGCTTTGGTTGTTCTGTGCGCCGTCACGTTTTTCGTCCACCTCGGCGCGGAGGGCATCACCCGCTCCCAAGAGGGGCGTGTGCTGGAGACCGCTCGCGAAATGCGCGAACGCGGCGATTATCTCGTGCCTCACCTGCTCGGCCGGCCGCGCTACGAGAAACCTCCCCTGCTCTACTGGATCACTGCGGCAGGCTATGCGCTCACCGGCTCGGTCAACGAACTCTCCGGCCGCGTGCCCGCGGCGCTGTTCGGCGTCGGCTGCGTGCTTGCGCTGTATGGGCTTGGTCGCCGCCAACTCGGCGAGCGCGCCGCTTTTTTTGCTGCGTTCGCGCTGGCCACCGGCCCGCTGTTTATGAAGTTCGCGCGTCTGGCGGAGACCGATGTGCCGCAAGCCTTTTTCGTCACCGCCGCGCTGCTGGTGTTTCTCGAAGGCCGCCCGTTGCTGGCATGGGTCATCATGGGCGTCGGCTTTCTGAACAAAGGTCCCGCCGCGCTGGTCATCCCGATCGTTACGCTGGTGGTCTGGCGGCTATGGACGGGCGAACCGCGACGCTTGCTTCGGGAGTGCCACGGGGGGTTTCTGCTGGTGTTTCTGGCCATCAGCTTGAGCTGGTATGTGGCCATGCTTTGCGCCTCGGGCCGGTCGTTGAAAGTGTTTCTGGTGGAGTTGAGCGCGCTCGTCGTGCAGGCCGAGGCGCGCCACGACGAGGGTTTCTTTTATTATTTCGGAGAGCTTTCAAGGTTTCTGCCATGGACGCTCTTGGCAGCGGTTGGCCTGCCGTGGGCGGCACGGCAACTGCGTCGGCCACGCGCGCCCAGCGCTGCCGACGAGCGCGGATTGAAGTTCGCCCTGGCATGGTTTCTGACAACGTTCGTAATCCTGCAAGCCACGCGAAACAAACAACCGCACTATCTGCTGGTGCTGCTGCCTCCCTGCGCGCTGATGGCCGGCTGGGTTTGCGACAGGCTTGTGGCGTGGCGATCTTGGCTGGCGTCGGTGATCATCGCCACCGGTTTGGGCGTCTCTGGCGTCACGTTCTACCGGTGCGCCTTTCGCGATCCCCCCCATGCCAACGAAACGGTCTTGCGCACTTTCTTCCAAACAGTGGGCAAACTCCTTCGACCCGAGGAAGAATTCATCCTTCAGCAGCCCACCAGTGCCGAGCGTCATCGGATTGCACTGGCTTTCTACACCCAGCGCGTATTTTCGGAATATGACGCGGAGGGACTCGCCGACATTATCAGCGAGGGCAAGCCCTTGGCTGTGGTGACCTGTGAAGACTCTCCTCCCAAGCCCCTGCGGAAGGTTTTGCATACCCGGGCCGGCAAAACCACCTGGACACTCTGGAAACAGCCGTGAGCAGCTCCGCAGGCGCGCTGTCGGCGCTCCGTCCAGCGCGCAACCTGTGCGATTGTCGGCAGCCGCAGCATCCGCTAGGATCGCCGCTGTCATCACATGAACCGAATTCTGAGCACTTGGGCCGACGACCTTCGCTTGTCACGTGCGACTGTGGCGGCGATTTTCTTTCTACCCATCGTCATCATCGTAGTCGCCCACGCCGTGTTGTTCTGCGATCCGTTGCTGTTCCGCAAGATGACCCGCAAAGCCTATTGGTTCGGCCCGGTGGCCCCGCCACCCGCCGAGTCGCAAGCCAAGACGGCCGGGGGCGAGGAGTTCTACTGGAGCAAACACGCCTGGCGTTTCGAACGCGGCTTTGGTCCCATCAATGTCGCCGAGTTTGCTGTCGTGGCCGTCGCCGCCGTGCTCGCGTTCCGGGTGTTCCTCCACGCCCGCCGTCGCGGCAGAACGGGTCTGGCCGCGCTCTATCTGGCCATTGCTCTCATTTCGGCGATCATTGCAGCAGACGAGGTGCGCTGGGGGCAAAGCTTTGGACTAAACCTGTTCCCACAAGACGTCGTGGAAGCGGTTCGCTCCCGCAACCGCCAGGGCGAAATGACGCTGCACAACCAGCCGGGCGTGATGGACGTCCTCAAGAAGGCGATCACGGCGCTGGCGTTGTGGGGGCTCGGCGCGGGCATTTACACCGTCCGCAAACATCGCGAATGGTTTCAAGAGAAGGCATACTACTGGTTCCTCCCCCACCCCGTGTTGGCCAGCAGTTTCGCCGTCGTGCTCTTCTACGATGTGGAACGCGTCATCTATCGCATCGTCGTCGGCAGCCGTCCGCGCGGCGCATGGTCGGCGATGCAGGAGCCTGCCGAACTGGCAGCCGTCCTGGCCTTCATGTGGTTCTGCTGGTTCGCCCTCCGCGCTGTGAAACGCTGGCCCGTCCCGGCGAAGTCCTGACGGTGCCTCCGCGCTTTTCCTCCTCGCTGTTTTGCCTGTTTTACACTCCCCGTTCGCTGACGATCCGGTTCTGGTCGTCAAGCACGATCACCTTCGGCTTCCACTGCGGCGCGAGTTTGATGTCCAGTTCGATGAAATTCATGATCGTGAGCCGGTCCCCGGGCTTGCCGAGATGGGCGGTGGCGCCGTTGAGGATGATCTCGCGCTTGCCGCGCTCGCCAGGGATGGCGTAGGTCTCGAAACGCGCGCCGTTGGCCATGTTGCTGGCCAGCACACGCTCGTAAGGCAGCAGCCCGACCCGGTCCATCAGGTCGAGGTCAATCGTCAGGCTGCCCTCGTAGTTTACACTCGAACCTGTCACCGTCGCCCGGTGAATCTTCGATTTCAGCATCGTTAGCAGCATGGCGGCACACACATTGTATCCTCGCCGCAAGGTTTTCAACCAGAATGTCCGCCAAGTGGTGCATGTCGTTCCAAGCGCGAAACAAACACGACTAGGCCGGCGGGCGGAACACGCCCGCGCTCCCAAACATTGCCGCGGCGCCCCCGACGCTTGAACGTTAAGCATATTCCATTGGGCGGACGACCCGCTACCGAAAAATCTTGCAACGCCGCGTCGCTTGTTTACTCTCTCCGCGCGCGTCCAGCGCCGAAGCCTTTCGGCGGCGGACACGGATTTAAAAAAAACAACGGCGTCGCACAACAGCAAAGGAGTCGCAGTCATGGACAAGAGACCTCTGAATGTCGGTTTGATCGGTGGCGGCAAGGGCGCGTTCATCGTGCATCCCCACCAGAAGGCCATTCACTTCGACGGCACCCGCCGCGTGGTTGCGGGCGCGTTGTTCCCCGATCCGAAAATCGCGTTGGAGGAGGCCGAGAAGTGGCCCTACCCCATCCAGGGCTACGGCTCCTACGACGAGATGATCGCCGCGCAGGCGAGCCTGCCGGAGGAGAAGCGTCTCGACTACGTGCTCATCGTCACGCCAAACCACGTGCACTATGACCCAGCGATAAAGGCGCTCAAGGCGGGCATCCCGGTGTTCTGCGAGAAGCCGTTGACCGTCAACCTCAAGCAGGCGACCGACTTGGTGAAAATGGTGCGCAAGACAGGTATTCCGTTCGGCGTGGCACACACATATCTGGGCCACTGGACTAGCCGCTTCTCGCGCTTCATCGTGCGCAGCGGCCTGCTTGGCGAAGTGCGCTGGGTGGACAGTTATTACATCCAGGGTTGGCTCGCCACGCGACTCGAAGCCTCCGGCCAGAAGCAGGCGAGCTGGCGCACCGACCCGAAGAAAAGCGGCGCTGCCGGCTGCATCGGCGACATCGGCACCCACGCGTTGATGCAACTGCGCTACGTCACCGGACTGGAAGTGACCGAACTCAGCGCGCAACTGGAGCGGTTCGTCCCCGGTCGGGCGCTCGACGATCATTTCACCATCTACTGCCGCCTCAACAACGGCGCGCGCGCGCTGGTGCGTGCCTCGCAGATTTGCAGCGGCCACAAGAACGACCTCGGCATCGTCGTCTGCGGCACCAAAGGCACCCTGCGGTGGCGTCAGGAGGAGCCGGAGAGCATCACCATCAGCCTTCTGGGCCAGCCCGACCGCATCTATTGGCGCGGCTGCGTCACCGCCAACGACGGCTTCCTCAAAGACCTGCCCGCCGACCTGATGGCCGAGCCGACGATCCCGCCGGGGCACCCCGAAGCGTTCCACGACGCCTTCGCCCGGCTGCACCGCTGCTTCGAGGCCGACATCCGCAAATGGAAGGCCACTGGTAAGGTCACCATTGATGGCAGCAAGTATGCGAACATTGACGACGGTTGGATGGGCATTGCGTTCATCGAGACCTGCGTCAAGAGTGCCGCCAAGAACGGCGCGTGGACCAAGATGCCGAAGAAGATCTAGTCAGCCCGAGGAT
>JAOACV010000304.1 GCA_026417675.1 Verrucomicrobiia bacterium | reverse complement strand
ACAGTGCAGGCCGCCTCCGCCGGAGTCACGCCGCTCGACCTGCCGTTGCGAACACTCTACGGCTTGGTGCTCGTGGAATCGTTTCCGACCGAGGCGGAGGTGTTTCTGGATGGCTCGTTCCGCGGCAAGACGCCGGTATTGATGACCGACGTGACTAGCGGCAGCCACAAGCTCAGCGTCAAGAAAGACGGCTACGAGCCACGCCAGACCGACCTGACGATTGACAGCCGCCAGCCCAAGCTCGTCGCGCTGGAACTGAAATCGCTTCTTACCGCCATCAAGGTCACCTCGGTGCCCGACAAGGCCCGGGTGTTGATTGACGGCTCTTTCGTGGGGGAATCGCCGCTGAGCAAACAGGACATCCTCGCCGGCAAACACAAGGTCCGCATCGAGATGGACGGCTACGAGCCTTACGAGCAGGAGGTGGAGGTCGCCGGCAAGGAGGAATACCACGTCAACGCCAAGCTCCAGGAGAAATACGCCAGCATCAAACTCGACACCGATCCGCCCGGCGGCGAGGTGTTCCTCAACAACGAGGCGCGCGGCAAGGCGCCCGTGTTGCTGGACAAGCTCCATGACGGCGACTATACCATCAAGGTCTCCAAACGCGGCTTTCCCGACGTCGAACGCAAGGTCACGCTCAAAAAAGGCGAGGCGCTGGAGTTGAAAATCCCGTTCGAGAAACTGCTGGGCATCATCCAGGTCATCACCATCCCGCCCGGCGTGGATGTGTTCGTGGACGGCGAGAAGAAAGGCACCACCGTCGGCCTGCCCAACGTCCCGTATTCCACACCGCTGTTCATCCGCGAGGTCCCGCAGGGCCAGCGCGTCGTCAAGTTCGTCAAAGCCGGCTACGCCGACGTCAGCACGCTGGCTTCGGTCAAGGCCGATCAGACCACCACGCGAAGCAACATCCAGCTCAAACGCCTCTTCATTCCCGACACCGAGATCGTGACCAAGGACGGTCGCACCTTGCGCGGTCTGATCAACCGCACGGAGGCCGACGGCACCATCCACTTCGAAACCGCGCCCGGCATTTTCCTGGACATTCCCGCCGACCAGATTTCGGGCAAGCGCCCCATCGCGAAGTGACGAGCGAGGAGTGACCAGTGATGCCGGCCTCGCATGTGAACCTACCGCCTCCCTCGCCAGGCATTAACCATCCCCCATCAACCATCTCGCGTCGCCTTTCAGTCCCATGAGCGTTCTAGACCAATTCCGACT
Source organism: Verrucomicrobiia bacterium (assembly GCA_026417675.1). Classification (GTDB taxonomy): domain Bacteria; phylum Verrucomicrobiota; class Verrucomicrobiia; order CAIQCK01; family CAIQCK01; genus JAOACV01. Next base: position 3,205 of record JAOACV010000304.1, on the reverse strand, counting down.
CAACGACCGTGTCGCCATCGTTACCGGCGGCTCCAAGGGCCTCGGCAAGTCCATGGCCCAAGCGCTGGCTGAAGCGGGCGCGTCGGGCGTGCTCGTCAGCCGCCACCGCGAAGAATGCCATGCCGCCCTCGATTTCCTCTTCAAGATCAGCGGCTGCGACGGCCTTGCCATCGGCGCCGACGTGACCAAGGAATCGGACGTGAAACGTGTTTTCGCCGCGACGATGAAGAAGTTCGGCCGCGTGGATGTCCTCATCAACAACGCCGGCAATAACTTTCGGTGCGTGATCGAAGATTTCCCGCTGGAGCAATTCCGTTCCGTCGTGGACACCAGCCTCACCGCCGCGTGGCTCTGCTGCCGCGCCGTCGCGCCGATCTTCAAGAAACAGAAGAGCGGCTCCTGCATCAACATCGGCTCGGTCATGAGCGCCGTCGGTCTGGCCGACCGCAGCGCCTATTGTGCCGCGAAAAGCGCGATGGTCGGCCTCACGCGCGTCATGGCGCTCGAATGGGCGCCGTTTCGGGCGCGCTGCAACGCCCTCTGCCCCGGACCGTTCGCCACCGAGATCAACGCGCCGCTGATGAAGGACCCAGCCAAGACCAAGTGGCTGCTCGATCACACCGCCATGAAACGCTGGGGTGACCTGAGCGAGATTCGCGGCGCCGCGCTCTTCCTGGCTTCCGACGCCTCTACCTATGTCACCGGCAGCTCCCTCTACGTGGACGGCGGCTGGACCGCACAGTGAAGACGTAGCCGCCGACGTAAGGAGGCGGAGAAGTCCCCCAAGGAGAACCGAGATGAAACTTCAAACTGCAAGACACTCAACACAAACAGCCCGCAGTTTGAGGCTGGGAATTCCGACCGCGGTTTTTCTTATCGTCTCTGTGGCCGGCGCCGCCTCTCCCGCATTGCTGCCGACCGCCGATCTCCGCGGCCAAATTCGCGACCTCAACACCCCGCGCTCCATGCCGGTCTATCGCACGCGTGCCGAGTGGGAGGCGCGCGCCCAATGGCTGCGCGAGCACATCCTCATCTCCTGCGGCCTCTGGCCCGCGCCGGAGAAATGCCCGCTCAACGCGAGAATCTTCGGCCGCATCGAACGCGACGGTTACTCGGTCGAGAAGGTCTATTTTGAAAGCTGGCCTGGCTTCTATGTCGGCGGTAACCTCTACCGCCCGCTCGGCCGCGGCAAAGGTCCGTTCCCCGCCATCTTGAATCCGCACGGTCACTGGAAAGTTGGCCGGCTCGCTGACGAAGCCAATGGCTCGCTGCCCGGCCGCTGCATCGGTTTCGCGCGCATGGGCTGCATCGCGTTCTCATGGGACATGATCGGCTACAACGACAGCTTCCACTGGCCGCACCGCGATTTCCCGCCCGCCGGCGGCCGCGAATGGCTCTGGGGTTTGTCGCTGCTCGGCCTGCAAACCTGGAACTCCATCCGCTGTCGTGGACTTCCTCCAATCGCTGCCCGACGTGGATCCCAATCGCATCGGCTGCACCGGCGAGAGCGGCGGCGGCACGCAGACGTTCATGCTCACCGCCGTCGAAGACCGCATCCGCGTTGCCGTGCCCGCCGTCATGGTCAGCGCCGTGATGCAAGGCGGCTGCATCTGCGAGAACGGCCCGAACCTGCGCCAGGACACTTTCAACATCGAGATCAGCGCCCGCGCCGCGCCGCGCCCGCAACTGCTCATCGCCGCCACCGGCGACTGGACGCGCTACGCCCTGACCGGCGATTTCCCCGCCATCCGCTTGATCTACCGCCTGCTCGGCGCGGAGGACAAGATCGAAGCCGTGCGGTTCGATGCGCCGCACAACTATAACAAGGACAGCCGCGAGGCGGCCTACGCGTTCTTCGGCAAATGGTTCCTGGGCGACCGGGACGCCAGCCACTTCAAGGAAGCGCCGTTCACGGCCGAGCCGAAGGAAAACCTGCTGGTCTGGCACGGCATCGAGAAGCCCTCCAACGCCCTCGATACCAACGGCGTCATGTGTATGTGGATCGAACGCTCCGAGAAACAACTCGCCGCCGCGCTGGCCGACCCCATCCAACTCCGCGCGCTCTACGAACCCGCCCTGCGCCACGCCCTCGCGCTGGAGGTGCCCAACCCGAAAGATGTGCTCTGCGAAGATTGCGGCAACGGCACGCTGGCGATGGGCCGCCCCGATCGCGGCGATCGCGTCCCCGGCAGACTGTGGCTTCCGAAGACCAAATCCGGCAAACACATTGCCACTCTGGTCGTTCATCCGAAAGGCTGGCTCGCCGCGGAGCGGTTTGCGAGCAAGCTGGTCGAGCGCGGTCGGATCGTTTTGGCCATTGATTGTTTCGAGCACCGGCGCAAGAGCGACGATCCGTTCTTCACGGTCTATAACAAGCCCGACGCCCAACTGCGCGTTCAGGACATCGTCACCGCGCTCGCGTGGCTGCGCTCACGCAAGGACATCGCCGCGATAGACCTTGTCGGCCTCGACGAAGCCGGCCTGTGGTGTCTGCTGGCCCGTCCCTTCGCACCCTTCGTGCGCAAGACCGTTGCCGATGCCGCCCAGTTCAACGCCGACAGCGACGCCGCCTACATCAAATCCCTCTACGTCCCCGTTCTGCGCCGGGCCGGCGATTTCCGCGCTGCCCTCTCCCTCATTGGCGACGCGCCGCTGCTGGTCCACAACGCCGGCGGCGCCTTCAAGTGCGCGCCGAACGCGCGAAAGGAAAAGGCGGGCGAGGATGAGATTGTTCGGTGGTTGGCAGGGAACTGAGGGATGGTGGGGCTTCGTTCGCTTCAACGACCGATTCGTTATTTTCCCTGTTTTGCGGCTTGAAATGCGGGGTGGCATATTGTCATCCTCTGCGGCCTGTTATTCAGCAGCGGCAAGCGCAATCAGATCGCTATTTATGAAAGACTATCAGATCACGGACATTCGCAATCTCGCCATCGTCGGCCACGCTTCGTCGGGCAAGACGATCCTGGGGGAGGCCATGCTCGCCAGCGCGGGCGTCATCAACCGCATGGGCAGCATTGACGCCGGCAACACGGTCGCCGACTACCACGACAACGAGCGGGAGCGGAAGATTTCCATCCAGGCGTCCTTGCTTCATCTGGAGTGGCAGGGCAAACGGTTTCACATCGTGGACACGCCGGGCTACCTCGACTTTGTGGGCGAGGCGATCGGGGCGTTGCGCGTGGCGGACTGCGCGGTGGTGGTGGTG
>JAOACV010000303.1 GCA_026417675.1 Verrucomicrobiia bacterium | reverse complement strand
GGTAGCGGCTGTTGTAGCAGACGATGTAGTCGCGCTGTTCCGGCTGCCGGTGGTAGCCGCCGGTATAGCCGCCCGCCGCCGTCTTCACCAGCGTCTCGTCCGCCATCTCGCCCCACTCTGGCGCAAGCGACGCAAATTCGTAGCCGTGATACAGCAACAACTTGATGCCGCGTTTATGGCAGTCCGCGACGAGCTTTTTCAACTCCGCCTCATGCGTCGTCGTTGGATAGTTCTGATAGGGCGTCCAGTGCTCGTGGAACACCAACGTCTTCACGCCCAGCTTCGCCGCCTGATCGAGCTGTTGGCTCCCCATCGCGTAAGACGCGCCGTGACAAATGCGCCACTCGTGAAAATCCTTGGGCCACGGTTTCACTGGCGACGCTTGAAAACCAAAAGTGTAAGTCACCGGCAACCGCGGCGGCGGCGAGTCGAGCAGATGCAACCGCAGCAGGGTCTGGTCGCCGTTCACGACGACCTCAATGGGCTGCTTCGGGTCTTGCGGCTGCCAGCCTTTGTCGGACTCGGCAAACCAGCCCAGTCCGCCGTCCTCCCAACCGAGCCAGACAAACGGTTTGAACGGCAACTGCAAGCCAGCCTCCGGCACCGCGCCGCTGTTTTTCGCCGCGCCCCACCGGCCCGGCCAGAAGTGATAGAGGCTGGCGTGCGCCCGCTTCAACGGCACCTCCAGCCACAATTGCTCGACCTTCGGCGACATTTTCCTCTGCGGCATCACGACGAGGTCCACGCGCATCACGCCGTCGAACTCGATCTGCGTGGTCGTGTTGACGATGAGATCATCGCCTGCCTGCCAGCCGGAGATGATCGCGTGAGCTTTGTCCGCGCGAAACAGAAAGTTGCCGGCCCGCTTCCACTCGATCGGTTTGCCGCTGACCTGACCGACCAGCCGAATCGGCGCGGCGAGCACCTCACGGCCGGCGGTGACAATCGAGGTCGGCAGGGCGGCTTTGGCGAGTTTGTGCGACCGGCCCCAAACGCCGACCTCGATGCCCGCCGCGCTGGTTTTCACGACCACGGGCGTCCACGGCGGAATCAGCTTCAGCGGTTCGCTTGCGAACGCGCCGCTGAAGGTAACGAACGCACACAAACCGACGACCAAGGGTTTCATTTTTACGGAGTCCTAGTAGGTTTGAGGCAACAGGATACTGCGGCCCTCATGCGAAGGCAATGACGCCGCCTATCATCTGCCATCGGGGGCGGCAGTGTAGGTCAGGTCGTCGAAGAAGATTTTCACCATCTGGCCGCCGCTAGGAGCGGTGAAAAAACCGAAGCGGTTGAAGCGCGCGCCTTGCGCCTTGCGGCCTGGCTTCAATGGAAGCGTGACGGCCTTGCTGCCCAATGTTGCTATGATTTCACCCGCGCCGTCATTTGCGGCCGGGTCGTAAACCAGCGACCAATCGAAGACCTTGCCCGGTCTGATCAACGGTCCTTTCCCGGCTCTGCCGCGCGCGCCTTGGGCGGTGGTGAATTGCGGCTCGAAGTAATGGCCCGCCCGCGTCGGCCCGCCAACGTGGATGCCCAGAAAGTTCCTGCCCACCGCCGGCGGCGGATGGAGGTCGGCGCTGTTGAACCAGCCCAGATACATGCCGGAATCCGGGCCGGCGGTAACGAGCTTGACCTTGCCGCGGGCTTCGAGCCGCTGCTCCAGCGTCAGCGGTCCGACACGGTCGGCGTAGTAACCCCATACCTTGTCGGTGCGCCAGAACACGCCGCCGATTTCGCCGGGCTTGCCGCCGGCGTGGCCGGTGTCGGGGCTGAAGCCGAAGTTGTGCGCGCCGGTTTGTTCGCGGTCCTCGAACGTGGCGCGATTGCCCGTGCCAACCCAGCCGGGGTCGTTGGAAAAATCCTCCGAGCGGCCATTGAACCGCACGTCATCGAAAAAGATCGTCACCGCGCCGCCCGCTTTCATCATGTTCATCATGCCGAACCGGTCGAAAATCGCGCCCTCGTTTCGGTAGCCCGGCGGCAAGTCCACGGTGAACGTGGCCGTGTTGGGGAAGCGGACTTGGGCCTCTTTCTCGAACCGTTCGGGAAGCGGGCCGTAGTCTTGCGTCCTGTGGGTGTCGCTCCGCAGTGTGAAGGTGAATTGACCGTTGCCGCCGGCGGCCCGGGGATCGTAGTCGAGCGTCCAATGATAGCGCGTGCCGTCGTTTTTCAGGGGCGTGGGCCGAAACTTGCCCGGCAGATACGGAGTGATGAACGTGCCACACGACCTGTTGCCGTCTGTGATCAACCGCACCGCGAGCCGGCCGCCGCTGCGCTCAAAACCGAAATGCAGGCCAAACGAGCCGATGGGTCGTCCGCTGCCGCCGGGCTGCTGCGAGTTGAAGAAGCCGAAAAACATGCCCGCACCCGACTGCGACGACGTGATCGCGAAACTGCCGGAAGCCGTGAGCCTGTCATCGAGCGTCTTCGCCGGCGCCAGCGCCGCCGCGTAGCAGGCCGGCGTCGTGGAACGTTGGATGCGGCCGCCGACTTCGCCCGCGGCTTTGCCCGCGAAATGCGTCGGGCTGTAGCCGAAATCCTGCGTCACCATAAAGCCAGGCTTGGGCGGGATGCGGTTGTTGCGAGCCTCCCAGCCGGGGTCCCGGTCGAAGTGCTCGGTTTTGAGAACCGGCGGCGTCTGACTCTTCGCGCCGGCGGCGAAGCTCAGGAGAAGTGCCAAGCTTAAAGCTCCATGCACCGATGAATGAAGCCGAAGGTTCTGAACTGCTCTAAGCCGGAACGATTCAGTTGCGACACGATGAATGAAGCGATGGCGCCTGTTAATCAAGGAGCGGCGGTTTGTAACCGCCTCCGTCACTCGTTCACCAAACGGTGCGGCTCGCCGCGCTCTCTCGGCGGCGGTTACAAACCGCCGCCCCCTGGGAACGCGGTTCCTGCCACTGACTTCCACTGAATCGTTCCGGCTACGGACTACAGCTTGGGAGACGCGCGACCACAGCACCTGCGAACACAGAAAGTTCCGACAGCTTTCGGAGCAGCCCAAAGCCTTTGGCTTCGTCATTGTGTCTCTCACGGTAACGCTGTCCTCCAGCCGTCACGCAATAGCTTCGCCATTTCGGTGACAATGGCCTTGTTCGTCGCGTCGCCCGCAATATTCACATTCTCCGCCGGGTCGGTCTGGTGGTCGTAAAGTTCGGTGCCGACGTTCTCGCCCTTGCCGTTGGTCCACTCGGTGTAGCGCCAGCGGTCGGTGCGCACGCTGCGGCCCATGATCCGGTCCTTGCCGGGGCGCAGGTATTGGCTGAAGGCGGCCTTTTTCCAAGGCCGCCGCGGGTCGTCGAGCAGCGGCCTGAGGCTTACGCCTTCGAGATGTTTCGGCAGCGGAAGACCGCAGAGTTCCGCCAGCGTCGGATAGATGTCCACGAACTCCACCAGCGCCCGCGTCCGCTGGCCAGCGGTTTTCTGGCCCGGCACGCTGACGATCAGCGGCGAGCGTGTGCCCAACTCGAAGTTTGTCATCTTGGTGAAGATGCCGTTCTCGCCGAGGTGATAGCCGTGGTCGCCCCAGAGGATGACGACCGTCTTCTCGCGCAGGCCGAGCCGGTCGAGTTCGTCCAGCACGCGGCCGAGTTGGGCGTCCATGAAGCTGACGCACGCACGATAGCCGCGGATGAGGTTCAGCGCCATCGCGTCGGGGATGCCGCCGGTCGCGGGCACGCCGCCGTAGGTGCGCAGCTCATACCAGTCGTGCAGCGCCGGTTCCGGCGCTCCTTTCGGCGGATGATAGTTGGCGGGCAGTTTGATCGTGTCCGCCGGGTAGAGGTCCCAATATTTCCGCGGGCAGGTGAACGGCAGATGTGGCTTCACGAAGCCGACGGCAAGGAAGAACAGCTTGTCTTTGAGCCGACGCAGCGTCTCGATGGCCTTCGCGGCGGTCTGACCGTCGGGATAGACTTCGTCGGGCGCGTCGGCCGCCTCAAACGGCGGGCCGCGGATGAGCCGGGGGCGCTCCTTCTCTGGCAGCTTCTTCAGGCGCTGAATGAACTCCTCCGATTCCTTCGCGTGCCAATGCCCCGCCGGGCCGTGATACCACGACGGTTCGCTCCACGACTGCGGGTCGTCGCCCGGCTCCTTTTCACTGTGGTGAAACACCTTGCCGAGCGAAACCGTGTGCCAGCCGTGGTTTTTGAAAAGCTGCGGCAGCGTCACCACGTCCGGCATCATCCGTCGCAGGAAGGTGTTGTTGGCCATCACGCGCGTCGTATCGGGCCTACAGCCGCTGAGAACGCTGGCCCGCGACGGATTGCAGACCGCCTGCTGGCAATAGGCGCGCTCGAATACCATCCCGCGCGCCGCGAGCCGGTCCACGTTCGGCGAGTAAATATGCGCCGCGCCGTAGCATCCCAGTTCCGGCCGCAGGTCGTCCGCAACGAGGAAGAGGACGTTGAGGTTGCAGTCTGGTGAATC
>JAOACV010000302.1 GCA_026417675.1 Verrucomicrobiia bacterium | reverse complement strand
ACCTACACATGGGAGAGCTACGACGGCAACTGGATGGCCCGCAACCGGCTCAACGGCGCGGGCGGACGCGGACGGCTGCTGGAGCGGCAAAACATCCGTCCGCCGGTGCCTGAACTCGACGCGCGGCACGGTGGCGACATCCGGTTCGGCTTCGGCTTTTTCGTTCACACATTTGCCAAGCTGGTGCCGCCTCAGACGCATTTCCCGTCCCATCCGGACTACTACGCGCTCTGGAAAGGCCGGCGCGATACCAACCAGCTATGCTGCACGCACCCCGAGGTGATCCGCCTCTGCGCCGAGTCGGTGCGCGCCGGGATGCGCGCCCAGCCGCAGGCGACGGTGTTTTCGGTGAGTCAGAACGACAACGGGAAATACTGCGAGTGCGACCGTTGCGCGGCGCTGGGCCAACGCGAGGGGACCCAGATGGCGCAGGTGCTCCATCTGGTCAACGGCGTGGCCGAGGCCGTCGAGCGTGAGTTTCCGGACAAGATCATCGAGACGCTGGCCTATCAGTGGTCGCGGCGGCCACCGAAAACGATGCGTCCGCGCCGCAACGTGGTGATCCGGCTTGCCGACATCGAGTGTTGTTTCGCGCACCCGCTGGCCAGCGGCTGCACCGAGGCGAACAAGCGATTCGTCGCCGACCTTCAGGCGTGGACCAGGGCGTGCGACCGGCTTTGGATCTGGGACTACACGACGATCTATTCCAACTACCTGCTGCCGTTGCCCAACAAGCGGCTGCTCGACGACAATATCCGCCTCTTTGCCGCCCACGGCGTCAAAGGCGTCTTCGAGCAGGGAACCTACGACACACCCGACAGCGAGATGGTGGCGCTCAAGGCGTATCTCATTGCGAAGTTCCTTTGGAATCCAAACGGCGACGAGACGCTGGCCACGCGCGAGTTTCTGGACGCCTACTATGGCGCGGCGGCTCCGGCCGTTCAACGCTACCTCGACCTTATTCACGATTACGCCGAGAAACAACAAGTGCACGTGAGAATTTTTGTCAAGCCGACCCATCCGCACCTCACACCGGAGTTGCTGATTCAGGCCAACGCACTCTGGGACGAAGCCGAGGCGCTCGCGAAAAGCGATGCCGCCGCCCTCGACCGCGTGCGCCGCTCGCGGATGAGCGTGGATTACGCCATCGCGGAACAGGCTCGCGCCGCCGCCAAGACTGCTGACACAAACCGCGCGGAAGCGCAACGCGCCCTGATCACGCTGGCCCGGAGCCGGTTCGCGGCGTTCATGCGGACCTTCGAGCGCAGCAAGCTGACACGCATCCGCGAGTGGCAGGACGTGGACAAGGCCGACTACCGCAAAACGCTGGCCGCCGACTTGGGCTTGTGAGTTTGGCCCCCGGTGGCGCGATTCACCAAGTTCCGCTGCCACCCCTTGAAGCTCTTTTGAATCACCTCGTGAATCCTGACGGCGAGTTGTCAGGCGACGCGGACTTCGGGAGGCATTGGGTGTAGATGGCGAAGGTGCGAGCCGCGACGTTGTCCCAGTTGAACTGTTCGCGGACGAGTTGATGGCCGCGCCGGCCGATCTCCGGGAGGTCCGTGCGCGCCATTGCCTGCTCGATGGCGCGGGCCAAGGCCCGCGAGTCGCCGGGAGGCACTAGGAAACCGTTCTCGCCCTCGCGGATGTAAAGGGCGTTGTCGGCGACGGTGGTGGCCAGCACGGGCCGGCCGGCGGCCCACGCTTCCAGCAGCGTCAGCGGCTGGCCTTCGGTGAAGGAGGGCAGCACGAACAGCGAACATTGGCCGTAAGCCTGGGCCAGCGCCGGGCCGCTCAAGCGCGGGCTGAACTCTACCTGTGAATTCAAGCCCAGCCGCTGCGCCTGCTCCTTCAGGCGCGTTTCTTCGGGGCCGAAGCCGATCAACCTCAGCGGCACGGCGTGGCCGCGCTGCTTGAGTTCGGCCAGCGCGTCGAGCAGCACGTGCAAGCCCTTGGTCGGGTGGAACCGCCCGACGTAGAGCAGCCGGAACTGGTCCGGCCACGGTTCGGACTGGGCGAAGGTGGAGAAATCTACACCGTTGTAGATGACCTCAACCGGCTGGCCCGGATGGAGGTATTGGCGGAAAAAATTGGCGACGCTGATGACGTGGTCGTAGCGCCAGCCCAACAACCATCCTTCGAGCCGGCGCTCCAACCGCGCCCGCGCGGCCGGCGGCGGCGGCAGATGCAGGGTGGTGACGTGGACGGTATAAACCAGCGGTATTCTCCGGAAGATGCGCGCCAGTTTGGCGGGAATGGCCGGCAGGAAGGTGTGGGCATGGATCAAGTCGGGCTGATGGCGCAGCAACCAGCGCGTGGCGTGAAAGAGGAACGCGACGCGAGCGGCGGCGGCCTCGAAATGCCGCGCGGCGCCAAGCCGCCAGACCCGCAGGCGGCCGTCGAGGTGCGATTCGTTGTTGGTGTAGGAAATATCCTGCTCGTCGCAGAGCGCGCGGGTGACGACGTCCACCTCGCAGCCGTGGTTGAGCACCAACCGCTTGGCCAGTTCCCATGCGTGGACTTGGCCGCCGCCGACGTGCGGAAACCACGCATCGAGGATCATGGCGACCTTCACCGACGGCGCGGCAAGCGGCGCGGCGGCCGGCGGCTTCGCGCGGACCGGAACGGCGGCAGCGCGATGTCGGGCGAGGCATTCGTTGTAGATCGTGAACGTTTGGTCGGCCACCCGCTTCCAACTAAACCGTTCGCGGACCAGCTCGTGGCCGCGTTCGCCCAATTCAGCCAGGTCCGACCGGGTCATGGTCCGCTCAATCGCGTCCGCCAGTGCCTTCGGATCGCCTGGGGGAACGAGGAAGCCGTTCTGTCCCTCGCGAACGTAGGCCGGATTGTCGCCGACGGCGGTGGCCAGGGCCGGACGCCGCGCGGCCCACGCCTCCAGCAACGTTAACGGTTGGCCTTCGGACAACGAAGGCAGCACGAACAACGAACAATCGCCATAAGCCTCCGCGAGCGCCTGGTCGGTGACCTTGCCGGCGAACTGGACCCGATCCTCCAGCGCGAATCGCTGCACCAGCTTGCGCAGCAACGGTTCTTGCGGGCCGAACCCGATCAACTTCAGCGGCGGCACCCGGCCGCGCCGCTTGAGTTCGCCCATCGCTTCAATGAGGACGTGGACGCCCTTGATCGGGTCGAACCGCCCCACGTAGAGTAACTGGAACTGCGCCGGCCAGGGCCGCGGCGGTTCAAAACGGGAGAGGTCCACGCCGTTGGGGATGACCGTGATGTGGTCGTTGCGGTTGGGCAGCGCGCGGAAATTGTCGGCCACCGTGATCAGGTGGTCATACCGCGCGCGCAACACCAGCCATTGTTCCAGCTTTCGCTCCAGCGAAGGCCGCAATTCGGTCGGCTTCGGCGTGAAGAGACTGGTGCCATGCACGGTGAACACCACGGGCGTGCCGCTGATTGCCCGCGCGATCTTCGCCGGAAGGCCCGGCAGGAACGCGTGCGCGTGAATCAGATCGAAACGCCTCCGCGCCAGCCAGACCGACGCGCGCGCCAGGAAGCCGAGTCGCGCGCTGATGACTTCAAACTGCCGCGGCGGCCCCAGCCGCCACACACGCAGCCGCCCGTCGAAATGCGTCTCGTTGTTCACGAACGGCACGCCGTGCTCGTCGCGCAGCGCGCGGGTGACAATGTCTATCTCGCAGCCGTGATTGAGGACCAACTGGCGGGACAACTCCCAAGCATGCACCTGCCCGCCGCCAAAGTGCGGGAACCAGGCATCAATGATCATGCCAATCCTCATGCGCGCAGCAGGGATTGATAAATCGTCTCCACCTTCGCAGCAAGCGGCTTCCAATCGTATTCGCGCGCCAGCAAACGTCCCTGCTCGGCGCAGCGCGTGCGCAACCCCTCGTCGGTCAGCGCCGAGATCAGCCGCCTGGCTAGCGCCGGCACGTCGCCGCAGTCGAACAACAACGCCCCGTGGCCTTCGCGCGTAATCTCGCGAATCGGCGGCAGCGCGGAGGCCACCACCGGCGTGCCGCAGGCCATCGCCTCCACCACCACCATGCCGAAGCCTTCCACCGCCGACGGCAGGCAGACGACGTGCGAGCGGGCCATGGTTTCCAGCGCGAAGCGATGTTTCGGAACGAAACCCAGAAACTCGACGCATCCGTCCAAGCCCAGGCTTTTGGCGAGCTTCCGCAAAGAGGCTTCTTCGGGACCGGAGCCGACGATCTTGACCTGGAGCGCCGGCACCGCCTCGCGGACCTTGACGATGGCGCGCAGCAGGTCGTCCACGCGTTTGTATCGCACCAACCGTCCCACGTAGCAGACGGTGGGTTTGGCGAACCTCGGAACGTCCAGCGTGGCGAAATCTTCGAGCGCGATGCCGTTATAGACCCTGTCTCTTATACACATCT
>JAOACV010000301.1 GCA_026417675.1 Verrucomicrobiia bacterium | reverse complement strand
CCCTCCCAACTGTGCAGCATGTAAAGCGTCGGCGAGTGACGCTCGAACACCTTCAACGGATGAATGAACAGCCGGTCGTCCTTCCGGAACACCTCGATGATGACCTGCGCGGTGTTGTTGATGCCGTCGGTGGCGTGGAATGAATGCTCGTTCTTCAGCAGCGCGAAGTAGGTCACCGTGTCCAGCTTGTAGAGGAACGGACAGGTGATCATGAAGAAGTTGCCCAGCATGCGGTCGCTGAACCAGTCCGCCGCCAGGTCCGACAGGCAGTCGAAGATGTAAAACGCGCCCCGCCCGGCCTGTTCGATTACATCAAGGATTTCCGACACGAACTTCTCAAAACCCGCCTCCGCGTTCAGGCAATGCACCTCCGCCCCCTCCGCCTCCGACAACAGCGGGCGATGATTGGCGAACCGGAAGTAGATCAGTTTCCGACGCCGCCGCTTCGCCTCCGTCCAAAACGGCTTCAGCCAGGGCACGTAGTCCTCGATCGAGTCCACCTCCCACACCACGTTGTCGCCGGGCAGAATGCCGCGCAGCACCTTGTCCAATCCCGGCAACCCGCTGCTGAGCACATTGGATTTCGTTTTCACACTGCCAAAGACTTTGCCTGCGCCGTGACACGAAATCAACCCGACCTTGGCACTCCGCAGCTCCGGCTTGTTCTGCGGCGCGGCGGAGGTAAGCTCGCGGCATGAAATGTAGCGCCGCTGTTTTCACCACCCCGCTGTTGCTCCTTGCACTGCTGGCCTTCTGCGCCGCGCCGTCGCGCCCCAGACCCAACATCCTGTTCCTGATCGGCGACAACTGGGGTGTCCACGCAAGCGCCTACGGAACGGAGATCGTCCGCACGCCGAATTTCGATTGCGTCGCGCGCGAAGGCGTGTTGTTCACGTGCGCGTTCTGCCCGGTGTCGTCCTGCACGCCGACGCGCAGCGCGATTCTGACCGGTCAGGCGGCGCACCGGCTGGAACACGCCACAAATCTCTGGAGTCAGTTGGACAAAAAGTTCACCGTCTATCCCAATCTGTTGGGCATCGCCGGCTATGGTTTGAAACCGTTGGCCGCCATGACGGGCCGTAGTTTCCTTGGACTGCTGCGCGGCGAGACGCAGCCGGGCCGCGGCGCGATGTTCATGGAACGCGAGCGCCGCGCCTACGTCCGCGCCGGCGACACGGCCGTGTTCGACAAGTATCCCTACCACGGCAAACCGTTCAAACAATGACCTCGGACTTCCAATGCAGGCGTTGCGGCGAATGCTGCCGCATTCCCGGCCAGGTCCATCTGACCGAGAGCGACATCGCACGCATGGCGGCGCTGCTTGGGCTGAACGAATCCGACTTCATCCAGCAACACACCGAACTCGCGCGCGACCGCCGCAATCTCGTCCTCAAAGTCCGATCGGATGGCGCCTGCATTTTCCTCGAAGCGAACCACTGCACTGTTTATCCCGCCCGGCCGCAGCAGTGCGCAGGTTACCCGCTTGAGTGGAACAATCCCGACTGGCCGAAGCCGTGTTGGGGCGCGCAGATCCCTCGCGCGGACATCTCAAGCTTTTCGTAAGCAGCGCCGCGGAAGGCGCCAAGGTCGTTGCGGGAAACGCGTCCCCGCCGGCACGCCGTCAGCGTCTCGCGCCGCGTCTGAAATTCCCGCGTCGGCAATTCGATTCGGGTGGCCAGGTGTCTATCGCCTTCACCGCTTGAACACCGTGATTCCGCCGACGATGGTGCGCAGCACCTGGATCCGGCGCAGCTCGTCCTCCGGGCAGGCGAGGTAGTCGCGGTCAATCACCACGAGATCGGCGAGCTTGCCTGGCTCGATCGAGCCGAGCTTGTCCTCGTCGAAGCTCAGTTGCGCGGCCCAGAGCGTGACGGCGCGCAGCGCATCGAGTCGCGAGAGTTTCTGCCGCGCGCCATAGACGTTGCCCCGGTCGGTTTGCCGCGCGACTGCAATCCAGAGCATCAGCGCGGGATTGAACGAGTTCATCGCGTGGTCGGGGTCGAAGCCGATCATGTGATCGCTGTTCAGCCCGACGGAGACGCCGGCGCGCGCCCATTCGCCGAGGCCGATGAACCGCCCGGCCCAAGGTTTGCCATAGACCTCCGCCATCGCCTCGGCATCGCGGTAGTAGAGATAGCCCTGCGTATCCACGCAGACGCCGAGTTCCTTCGCGCGACGCGCCATGCCCGGCGTCGGGAAATAAGCGTGCAGCAGGGTGAACCGCCGTCGCGTGATGCTCGGATCCTCTGCGGCGACCGCGGCGACGGCATCCAGCACGGCCTCGGCGCCGGCGTCGCCGGTGACGTGAACGCACATCGGCCAGCCGAGCCGGTTGACTGTGGCGAAGACCGTCTTCATCTCGTCGGGCGTGTAGAAAAGCTCGCCGCGATAGTTCGGGTCGGTAAGCCGATAGAACTGCGCGCGCCGTGCGCCGTATGGCTCGCTGAGTCGCGTTGTGCCCCAGTGAATGCCGCCGTCCACGGTGATCTTCATCATGACGGCGCGCACCCAGTCGTCGCCCTCGCCGGGCCTGAAGCCGACGCCTTTGACGAATCCTTCGACGGCCTCGGCGGTGCGCTCGGAGAACCGGAACGTCGCGCGCATCCGCGTCGTGAGTTTGCCCCGTTCGCGAAGCTCCCGGTAGATGCCGACGCCGTCGCGGTCCGTGGCGCGCTCGTGGATGGTTGTGATGCCGACCTCGTTGTAGCGGCGCAGCAACCGGATCAACGCCTCCATCGTCTGCTCGCGCGTCACCGTCGTCGCCGGCACGAGTTTGCGCAGCGACTGGTGGCCGCCGCGGATGAGCACGGGACGGCCCTGGCCATCGCGCACCACTTCTCCGTCGGGCAGCTTGCTGTGGGCGTCCAGGATGCCGAGCGCGCGGAAGCCGGCGGTGTTCAACACGTGCTTCATCGCCGACGTGTAGAGCACCGGATGGTCGGTCGTGGCCGCGTCCAATTCGGCGGGCGTCGGATGCCGGCGCTCCTTCAGGCGCGTGATCTCGTTGCGCGGCACCTCGATCCACCGGCCCGCCGGCACTTCTTTCGCGCGCCGCCGAATCCAATCCTGCATTTCCGCGATGCTCGACAACTCGGCGTAGGTTTCCGTCACCGACGCGCGGGCCGCGCCGATGGCGTGGACATGCGACTCCACGAAGCCGGGCAACACGGTCCTGCCGTCGAGCCGGATGATTTCGGTGCCATCGCCGGCAAATTGAAGAATATCTGCGCTGCCGCCGACGGCGACGATGCGGCCGTCGCGGACAGCCAGGGCCTCGGCGATCCTTTCGTTCGCATCGAGTGTGATGATCTTACCGCCGACGAGGACCGTGTCGGCGTTTTTTTCGGCGGCTCGCGTCGGCCATATTACCGCCAGCAAACCCAGCACCAGTGCCGCAGCGCTCTGGTTTGATCTCATCGCATGGTCCTTTCCTTTCGTCCGCTCAACCGCCGGTCCAGCCGCGGCGCAACGGGCGGCCGGGCCGGGCGCCGGTGTGGGCGTCATCTTGGACAACCGCGACGCCGTTAACGAAGACCCAGGCAAAGCCGGTGGCGTAGTGGTGCGGGTCGTTGAACGCCGCGTGGTCCTGGACCTTCGCGGGGTCGAACACCACCAAGTCGGCCCATGCGCCGGGGCGGATGACGCCGCGGTCGGCCAGGCGGAAGGTGGCGGCGGGCAGCGCGGTCATGCGGCGGAGGGCGTCTTCGAGGCGCAGGAGGCGTGATTCGCGGACGTAACGGGCCAGCACGCGGGCGTTGTTGCCGTAGCTGCGCGGGTGCGGCAGGTCCCCGCCGGGACTGCGCAGGCCGCCGTCGCTGGCGACCATGGTGTTCGGGTGGCGGAGGAAGCAGCGGAGGTCTTCCTCGTTCATGGCGTGGAAAATGCCGGACGCGCCGCCGTGCCGCTGCATGTCGAGAATCAGTTCGATCTGGCTGTCCAGTGACGCGGAGCCGCGGGCCTTTCTGGCCGCTTCGGGCACGGTCAATCCAACCAGCGATGGATCGTGTTTGTAGCCGGCGATGACGGCGTGGGCGTAGTCTTTGCGATGGCTGCGCCTGAGTCGGTCTTTCATTTCCGCCACAATCCACGCCTTCTGCTTCGGGTCGGCGATGCGCTCCTCGAACTTCCCGCCTTCACGCGCGGTCTCGGGGATGAAACGGCTGAGGCCGGTGCTCGACGCGGTGTAGCAGTATTGGTCCTGCGTCACGTCAAGACCCTCGGCGCGCGCCCGCTCAATGGCGGCCAGCACGGCGTCGGCCTGGCCCCATCGGGCCTTGCTGGAGATCTTGATGTGCGAGATCTCAACGCGGACGCGGGCCGCGCGGGCGACCGCGAAAAGTTCCTCCAGCGCCTCCAGGATTTTCTCGCCTTCGTTGCGGATGTGGCTGGCGGAGATACCGTCGTGCGCCGCGACGACCCTGGCCAGTTCGATGGTCTCGTCGGGCTTGGC
>JAOACV010000300.1 GCA_026417675.1 Verrucomicrobiia bacterium | reverse complement strand
CGTTCTTGCCGCGAAGATGTTTTTCGAGAAATGCATAGCCGACCGCGACGCCCACGTAATCGCCTCGAACGATCAACGGCGCGACTCCGCCGAGCGCCTGGCTTTTGTCACCGCGTTGCCAGCCGCCGCCGTGAAGCACCACAACCGCCGGCAGCAGCTTGGCTGCCGGTTGCTTCGGACACGCAATGTCCAGCAACAATCGTCTTTCCCCCGCGCGACCATACTCGACATCGCGGTGGACAGTCATTCGTTCTGAGCCGGAAGACTCTGCGCCGGTCCCCGCAAACTGCATCGCCGCTATCATTGGGGCCGACGCTGCAAGGACTCGACGCGACACAACTTGTGTTTGCCCACTCTTCATCAAGTCTCAAAACAGAGTTGAACCGATCATTTGCCGCAGCGTCGCGGTTCAACGTGAATTCACTTACGTCGCCACATGCCGGACTTATCAATCCACATGCACGTTAGTGTATCGGCGCGACCTGCAGGCCGCAACGCGGAATGCGGAGTTACTCATCGGCCTCCTGATCTCCTTCGCGTTCTTGGCCCTCGGCGCTCTCGGGGCCGCCTTGTCCAAAGCCATTTCAACTTCCCGCCCCATGCTGCTATAGTCGGCTTATGATGAGAGGACGGTTGTTATTACTGGTTTTTCTGGCCCTGACGCTGGTCGTGCTGGGCTTCATGCTCACCATCGCCCAGCGCGCGAAGAAGGCCAAACAGGCCATCGGACCAACGTTCATCTACGCGCGCGGCGCCGACGCGCAGAAGCTCGACCCAGCCGACACCGACGACGGCGAGAGCGTGAAGGTGCTTAACAACGTCTGCGAAGGCCTCGTGCGCTTCCGCAGCGGCACGACGTTGATCGAGCCGTGCCTGGCGGAGTCGTGGCAGATGAGCGCCGACGGCCGCGTCTGCATTTTCGCGCTGCGTGAGGGCGTGATGTTTCACGACGGCACGCCGCTGACGGCGGAGACGGCGGCGTGGAGTTTCCGCCGCCAGATGGATCCCAACGCGCCGGGCCGTCCGTCGGGCGCGAGCTTCGCGTATTGGCCGGCGCTCTACAGCGACATCGAGAGCGTTCGCCCGCTCGACGAGCGCCGGCTGGAGTTCCGGCTCAAGAATAGCAACGCGGCGTTCCTAGCCAACATGGCAATTTTCCCCGCGTATCTGGTCAGCCCGCAATCGTTCATCATGCACGGCGACGGCATGCAGCGGCATCCGGTTGGCACCGGCCCGTTTCGCTTTCGCACTTGGCAGCCTAACGAGCGCATCGTGCTGGAGGCCAACCCGGATTATTGGGGGCCGAAGCCGAAACTGGCCCGCATCGTTTTCAAGGTTGTGCCGAGCAACGCCTCGCGGCTCATCCAAATCCAGACCGGCGAGGTGCACGCCATGGACGGTCTCGACCCGAACGATCTCGGCGTGCTGCCGGGCGAGAAGAAGTTGAAATTGTGCAATGCGCGGGGGCTGAATCTGGCCTACCTCGCGTTCAACTGCCGCAAAGCGCCGATGAACAAGCTGGCGTTCCGGCAGGCGGTGGCGATGGCGATCCAGAAGCCCGCGCTCATCCAGTCGGTCTATCGTGGCGCGGGTGAGATCGCCACCTGCCCGCTGCCACCTGTCATTCGCGGCACGGCCGTCAGGCTCGACGACTGGCCATTCGACGCCGCGCGCGCGAAAGAACTGATCAACCAACTGCAAACCGTCGTCAGGCCCGTCACCATCACCACCAACGACGCCTTCGGCGCAACCATCCAGATCGAGACCAACGTCACCGAGCGCGTCGAGTTGCCGCGGCTGACGCTCCATGTCATGACCAACCCGCGCCCGTATTTGCCCAACCCGACCCGCGCGGCCGAGTTAATCAAGAACGACCTCGAAGCCGTCGGCTTAAAGATCGCGATCGTCGCCAAAGAATGGGGCAGCCATCTCGCCGCGGTGCGCAACGCCGAACACGACCTCGCCTTGCACGGTTGGATCGGCGACAACGGCGATCCGGACAACTTCCTGTCCATCCTGGACCCGCGCTCGGCGCGCGTCGGCTCGGCGATCAACGTCTCATTCCTAGAGGACGAGGAACTGGGCAGACTGTTGAAGACCGGCCGCGAGGAGATGGACCCGGCCAAGCGCGCCAAGGTCTATGACGACGTGTTGCGCGTGGCGCATGAGCTCTTGCCGCTCGTGCCGCTGGCCCACGCCGACGACATGGTCGTGCTGCGCGATAATGTGGAGGGGTTCGTCTTGCAGCCAACCCTTGACGTGCGCCTGGGGCCGGTCTCGCTGAAGTGACGCCGCGCGCGGATGCGTCCTGCGCTTCGCCGCAGCCGATTTGCGGCTTGACCGGAGCGCAGTTCGCTGTTTAAGTCTTTGCGGCGAACGACGTGGAACAGGCAACGGACCTGGCGCGAGGTTCTGAAGAGCCTTGTCATCCGATGCTGTGCCGAGGCGGCGCGCCAGCGTGGTTTGAAGGCATTTGATTTCATGAGAACGCCGAATTGGAACTTGCGGAACGTGTCGCGTGTGACGGCTTGGCTGGCCGCTGTTCTATGCTGGGAAGCCAACCCGTCGTGCGACACCGCAGCGGCGGCGGTGAAGGCGGACATGCTCAGCCCGACCAACGGCACGCGGTTCATCGGCTGTGCAACCAACTTCATCTGGAATGCCGGCGTCGGGGTTAGCCGGTATGCGCTATGGGTCGGCAGCACTAACTTGAGCTACGACATCCTTGCTCGCTTCGTGTCGCCGCCCGCCACCAACCTGGCCGTGACAACGCTGCCGGTGGACGGCCGCAACTTGTATCTGACGCTCTATTCGCTGATCAACGGCGTTTGGGAAGCCAATTCATACACTTACGTTGCCACGAACATCCCGACTGCGGCCCGGATGCTCAGTCCGACGCCGGGCACCACCTTGGTCAGTCCCACCACGACATTTCTGTGGACCAACAGCGCCGTCGGAGCGCCGTATGGGTTCTGGGTGGGCAGCTCGCCGGGCAGCTTTGACCTCTATGCAGGCTTTGAGCCGACCAATTCGCGCACGCTGACGCTGCCGAGCGACGGCCGGACGATTTACACTACGCTGTGGTCGTTGACCAACATTCAAGCCACCGCCGGCTGGGTGCCCAACTCCTACGTCTATAACGCGCCCAGCCCCGCCAAGGCGCAGATCGTCAGTCCGCCGCCGGGGACGACGAACTACAGCGAGTTCGTAACCTTCGAATGGGACAAGGGCATCGCAGCGTCGCCGTATGCCTTGTGGGTGGGCAGCACTCCCAACAGCTACGATCTGTATGCCGGCGTGGAGCGAGGCTCGTCCCGAACGGTGCGGTTGCCTGTGGATGGCCGGCCGCTATACGTGACGTTGTGGTCCTGGATCAACGGCGCGTGGCAACCCAGCGCCTACACCTACACAGCCGCCAACCCGGTGGGAACCAATGCGGCGCGCATCTTCTCGCCGCCGAACGGAGCCAGCCTGAGCACCTATCAACTGTTTCGCTGGAGCAACAGTCCCTCGGCAACCCGCTACGCGCTTTGGGTTGGCAACAGCCCGTTGACCTACAACCTCTACGCCGCGATTGAAACAGGCGCGGACGTTGCCTTTTCAGGTTCCCAACCGATTTTGTCGCGGTTCGTGCCACTCCCGTCAGATGGCCGGCCCATCCACGTGACCTTGTGGTCTTGGATCAACAACACGTGGGTGCCGACGACCAACACCTACACCGCCGCAGCGGGTCCGCAGCAAGCCACCATTGTCCGGCCGCTGGCCGGGATCACGTTGGGCAATCGGGCAACATTCTACTGGAACAGCGGCAGTAACGCGACGATGTATGCGCTCTGGGTGGGCAGCGGCGGGCTGGGAACCAACACAGACATCTACGCGCGTTTTGAGGGCACCGCGCGATCGCGAACCCTGGTATTGCCGGCGGATGGCCGCCCGCTCAGTGTGCGATTGTGGTCCATGATCGACTCAGCGTGGGCATTCACCAACTACACCTACCGGACCTCCATCTCAACGCCCGCCAGGATTATCTCCCCGCCCGACGGCTCCGTTTTGGCTCCGGGTCCGGCGTCCACGTCGTTCATCACCGATGGCGGCGTCGGCGTGACGCGGCTGGCGCTGCGGCTGGGAACCACGCCGCTGGGGTTCGACATACGGGACGAGATTTGGGACAGGGACTTCGGCCCCTCAGGCTACATGGGGCCTGTGACGAACCTGCCGCCGGCTGGCACGACCGTCTATGCCACGTTGTGGTCCTTCATTGACGGGGAGTGGCAGGTGCCCAACACCTACACCTACACTACTGGCCCGGAACTTCCGTCCGTTTCCCACTGCACCCGGATGTTAATGATGCAATTGGTGTTCGGCAGCAGGCCCGTGGCAGAAGCGATATACTGGATGCGGAGTGGATAAACCACGCCAACAGGAGCGACGGAATACGCGCCGTTGATGGTGACGCTGCCGGTG
>JAOACV010000002.1:8083-20616 GCA_026417675.1 Verrucomicrobiia bacterium | reverse complement strand
AGCGTCAGCAGGGTGACCAGGTGCCGGTGCATGGCGGAGATGAAGTTTTATGTGACGCCCGTCATTCTCTTATGGAGCCGCGCGCGCGTCAATCAAGGGCGGCGACTGCATCTCTCTCGGCTGCGCGGATGCGCTGTCTCATAAGACGGCGCGCCGATAGCCAGAATCAGCTTCGCGCGGATGCAAATCTTCATCCTGTCAAGCGAATCAAGCGATCTCATTGTGTCAGACGCCCGGCGTAGTGCGCCAAAAGTCGGTGTTACCCAAGCTGCCAAGGGCAACAGGTCGTTGCGCCAAAAGTCGGTGTTACCTGACCCTTCGGCCCTTCCAGAACGAAGCAAGCCAGCAGCCGGTGGCCGTCCGGCCTCCTCCGTCCCGTTCTTGGGGTGCTTGAGTTTTACTGGCATCGCAGCTTTGGGTTCAAGCCCCAAGGAGTCGGAGGGCATCAATCTGTTTCATCTGCCGCCCAATCTCACGGTGCAACTGGAACGGATTGAGCCGCGCATGCAGGGCCTTCAACTGGGCCTTCTTTTCCTCGGTCACCTGGGGCGCGGCCAGCACCCGCGCCAGTGGGGTTTGGGCCTCCCCATACACCCGAGTCAGCCGCCCGGGGTGACGGACTTTCTTCTCCAGTTTGAGCGTGGGCAGAAAGTGGTTGTGCAACTGGCCCAGCGCTCCCCTGCACAGGGCGTTGATCCGCGGCACCACCGCCGGGTTGTCATAACGCTCGTAGCCGAAGTGCTGACGCACATGTGTCCAGTTGCGTTGTTCGACGTGCGCGTGGCCGTTCGCGCAGTGGGAGGATCAGTTTGTCGAGGCTGAAGCCTTCATTGGAGGTTGGGGCGAATGTAGTCAAACGCCTTGTGTTTTTACTCTTTGCCCATTTGACCGCACGGGGTAAGTTCGACGGTCATGGAACCGCTGGTGAAGATCAACGACTCGCTTTGGGAATTGCCGCAGACGGCCAAGCCGGGGATGCGGGTGCCGGGACGCATTTATGCCGGCGAGGGTATGTTAAAGCACATCATTGGCGACAACTGCTTGGAGCAGGTGGCCAACGTCGCGTGTCTGCCGGGCGTGCAGAAGTATTCGCTGGCAATGCCCGACATCCACTGGGGCTACGGTTTCCCCATCGGCGGCGTCGCGGCGACCGACCCGGCGGAGGGCGGCGTGGTCTCGCCGGGCGGCGTCGGCTATGACATCAACTGCGGCGTGCGGTTGATGCGAACGGACTTGAAGAGGGAAGATGTGGTTCCGCGAATCCGCGACCTGGTTCATCAGTTGTCTCGCGACATCCCGGCCGGGTTGGGAACGAAGAGCGACCTGCGGCTGACGCTCGCTGACGAGCGGAAACTGGTGGCCCAAGGGGCACGCTGGGCGGTGGCGAACGGGTTCGGCGACGCCGAGGACCTGGAGTTCATCGAGGAAAACGGCTGCATGGCGGACGCGGAGCCGTCGAGCCTGACCGAGCGCGCGCTGGAACGCGGTGCGGGGCAGGTGGGTAGTCTCGGCAGCGGCAATCATTTCCTCGAAGTGCAGATCGTGGATGAGATCTATGACGAGACCGCCGCCAACGTGATGGGATTGTTCCTCGGCGGCGTGACGGTGATGATTCACTGCGGCTCGCGCGGGTTCGGCTATCAGGTGTGCGATGACTACCTGCGCGTGCTCGCGAGAGCGCCCGGCAAATACGGGATCCATCTGCCGGACCGCCAGTTGGTAAGCGCGCCGGTGGAATCGCCGGAGGGGCGGGAGTATCTGGCCAGTATGCGATGCGCGGCCAACTACGCGTTCGCGAACCGCCAGGTGCTCGCGTCGAAGGCGAAGGAAGCGTTTTTGCGCGCGCTGCGGATTTCGCCGGCGACTATGGGGATGGCGCTGGTGTATGACGTGCCGCACAACATCGCGAAGATCGAGGAGCACACGGTCGAGGGCCAGACCAAGCGGCTGTGCGTGCATCGCAAGGGCGCGACGCGGTCGTTTCCGCCGGGCCATCCGCTGGTGCCGGCGCGGTATCGGGCGATCGGCCAGCCGGTATTGGTGCCGGGCGACATGGGGCGGTATTCGTTCGTCATGGTCGGCCAGCAAGCGGCGATGGAACAGACGTTCGGCACGATCTGCCACGGCGCGGGCCGCCTAATGAGCCGCAGCCGGATCAAACGGGAGATCAACTTCGAGCAATTGCGCCGCGACATGGACGAGCGCGGCGTGGTGATGATGGCGCACGGGCGCGACACGGCGGTGGAGGAGGCCCCGGCGGCTTACAAGGATGTTGAGGATGTGGTAGGTGTCGTGCATACTGCGGGCTTGGCAAAGAAGGTGTGCCGGCTGCGCCCCGTGGGCGTGGTAAAAGGTTGAACCGGCGGGTTCGACCGCGCCAAAAAAATTTCTCTGTGAACCAAAAGATTCATGAATAGCGCCGACGCAACCCCGTCCAACGCGGCAGGTTCGGTGGAAGCGATCGCGCCGAGTGACACCGAGCTAGTGCGACGGAGCCAGAACGGCGACACCGCGGCCTTCGAAGAACTGGTGAACCGATACCGCGAAAAGGTTTTCGGACTGGCTTACGGTTTGGCGCGCAACGAGCAGGATGCTCAGGATCTTTGCCAAGAAGCGTTCATCCGGGCGTGGCGCTCGATTGGCCGGTTCCGCGGCCAGTCGTCGGTGTATACGTGGCTGTATCGGATCACGACGAATCTGACGATTGACATGGTGCGGCGGCGGTCGCGGGCGAAGCTGGTGGAGTTCGACGACGGCGTGGGCCGCGATCCGGAGCGCGAGAAACGCGGCGTGGATCTGGTCGGCGGCACGGTGCCGTCGGACGAAGCGTTCCGCGCCGATCAACGGGCGGCGATTGAGCGCGCGATGGAGCAACTGACGCCCGACCACCGAGCGGTGGTGTTGCTGAAGGATTTTGAAGGCTTGGAATACAAAGAGATCGCGAAAGTGGTCGGCTGCTCGCCGGGCACGGTGATGTCACGGCTGTTTTACGCGCGCCGTCACCTGCAACGGCTCCTGAAGGACGTGTTATGAACTGCAAGTGGTATCAACGATGGCTGGTGGCCAGCGCGGACGACGAACTGCGCGGCTGGCGCGCCGCGTTGTTGGCGCGGCACACGGCGAAGTGCGCCCGCTGCGCTGCCGACCTGAAAGAATTGCGCCAGATACGCGATTTGGTGGCGGCGCAGAAGGCCGTCTATGCGAGCAAGCTCAATGACGAAATGTTCTGGCAGAAGCTGCGCGCGAACATGCAATCCACGCCGGACGAAGCGCCCGATGGCAACCTAGTTTTCGCTTACAGCTCGCGGTCCAACGGCGACGCCCCATCGCTGGATGAGGTCGGGCCGCGCGGTCTGACCGTCTTCGGGATATTCCCGACGCAGCGGATGGCGGTCGCGGCGGCGACCGCGGCGTTGCTGCTGGTGGCTCTTGTTGGTTTCTGGCTGATCTGGGCGCCCGGCCGGGGTGGGCAGCTTGCGGCCGAACTTCCGCTGCTGCCTCCGCCCGGGCAAAACCATGTGCGTTTCAACGACGTGCAGCACGCGAAGAACGTCTTGGCCCGCGAAGTTCGCTTCGACGAGCCGGGCGTGGACATTCCGGTAATCATGGTGACGGGCATGGCGCCGGTGGAGAAAGGAACCGGTTCCTAGAGAACATGGCGCGCAAGGTCCAATGGCTGTTGACAACGATGGCGCTGGCTCTCAGCCTGACGACGGCCGAGGCCGCGCAGCTTGCCGTGCGGCTGGTTCACGCCAGCAACACCGCGCCGGCCAAGGAAGACAAGGAGTTGGCCGAGAACAAAACGCGGTTGGTGAAAGCGTTCGGCTGGCGCGAGTATCAGGTGTTGTCTCATGTGGGCGCGTCCCTGAAGGAAGGCGGGGTCAAGCAGTTGGATTTGGGCCATCAGCTCGCGTTGCGCGTGAAGCTGCTGAAGGCCGGCGGCAAGGACTATCTGCTGCGGTGCGAGTTGCTGCGCGGCGAGGAGAACCTCGTGCAAACGACGGCGACGATCAGCAGCGGTAGCGCGTTCTTCATCACGGGGCCGCCCTATCAGGAGGGGCAATTGTTGATTTCCATTGCCATCCGCTGACGAGACTCACCGGTATCGCTCTTCGATGGCCTTGCCGAAGTAGAATGTGCCCGTGGGCACGATGCCTTGGTCCACAACCACCTTGGTCGGCAGCAGGACTTTGGCGATCTCCACGTCGGGGGGCGTCGTCACCTTCAGGTTCGTCGGAAGGCTCTCGACGATATGCACCGGCTCGCCCAGCAGTTCCACGGCAGCGGCCTCATCGGTCACCTTCGCGCCTCGCTCTCGCGCCGCGCGGTAGGCGCGCATGATCAAGTCATACCGGAACGCCTGCGGTGTTTGCGCGGCCCAGAGTTTCTCGCGGGGCACCGTGGTCAACACGCGCCCTTGCTCGTCCACTTCCTTGATCGTGTCTGTCACCTTGCACGCCGCGACGCCGGAACCAAACTTGCGCGCCGAGGCGATGGTCTGATCAATCAAGACCTCCGGCACGCACGGGCGCGCGCCATCGTGAATGAGCACGATCTCCACGCCTGGCGGCAACGCGCATAGACCGTTCCAAACCGAGTCCTGCCGTTCCGCGCCGCCGACGACGATTTGCTGGACTTTGGGGATGCGGTGGTCGAGCAGGACCCTCTGAAACTCCTGCCGCGCGCCGGCGCTGACGACCGGGAAGATCCGCTTGACAGCCTGGCAGTTCTGGAACTTGAGCAAGGTGTGGATGATCAGCGGCAACTCGCCGAGCTTGATGAACATCTTGTCCTGGCCCATGCGGGTGCTCTTGCCCGCGGCGACGACGATGGCGACGATCATGGGGTTTGTTTGGGTTGGGTGTTCTCTGGCGGCGCGGCACCGTAGATGTATTCGCGCGGGCCTCTCGTAAAGGTTCCTTTCGCGCCTTCCTTGTAAAGGATGCCGAACCGCCGCCAGTTGGCGATCAGCCGCGTCAGTTCGTCGTGCAGGGTCGGGTCGGTCAACAGTTTGCCGAGCGTGCCGTCGCCATTTTGGAGACGGCTGATGATCGCCGAGACCTTCGCCGCGCTGTCATCAATGTTGCGGATGGCAGCTCGAATCTCTTCGCGGTTCTCCGCAACAAGCTTGTCGGCGTTTTGCAGTAGTTGATCGGCGCGGCGCACCACGGCCAACAGATTGGTCGCCGCCTGTTCCACCGTGGCGAGGGTTGTTTCGACCCGGGGCTTGCTGTCGCGGACGGTGTCGTTAAGCGCGGCGGTCGCGGCCGTCATGTTGGTGGTGATGGAATGGATGTTCGCCAGGCTCTCGCGAACCTGCGCGGCGGTGTTGGAAGTGATGATCTTCTCGTCGAGCGTGCGGGCCACGCTCTCGACCGAGGTGACCGCCGTGTGGAGCTTGCGCAGCACCAGCGCGCCCTCGGAGATCAGTTCGCCAAGATCGGGCGGCGGATCCTCGCCGGTCAATGTGTCCCCGTTTTGCGCCAGCGGGGCCGTGTCGCTGACGGGCACGATCTCGATATACATGTCGCCGAGCAGCCCGGCCTGGCGCAGCAAGACGCGCGCGTCCTTGCGGAACGACCGCCACGGCACGATGTCCAGCCGCACGCTGACATGGCGCCCGTCGGGCGCGAGGTGGATGGCGCCCACCTTGCCGATGGCCACGCCGCTCATCGTGACGCTGGCGCCGATGCCGATCTGGGTCAGGTGTCGGAAGTTGACCTGGACATGGTAGTAGTTCTCAAACCGCTCCTTGATTCTGCCGAATTGCAGCACCAGTGCCGCCAGCAGCGCCAGAGCGATGATGACGAAAATCCCAACGCGCACCGCGATGTTGACGGTTTTCATGGCGTCAGTGGCCGTCGTCTTTCGCCTCGGCGCGACCGTGGATGAACTTGTCCACGACCGGGTCCGCGGCGGCCTGGATTTCCTCCGGCGTGCCGGTGGCATGAATCCGGCCCTCGTGAAGCATCGCGATACGGTCGGCAATCTTGTAGGCGCTCACCATGTCGTGGGTCACCGCAATGGAGGTGACAGCAAAACGTTCGCACAAATCCAGGATCAGGTTGTTGATGCTGTCGGCCGTAATCGGGTCCAGGCCGGTCGTCGGCTCGTCAAACAAAAGGACTTTCGGGTTGCCGACCACGGCGCGGGCCAGCGCGACGCGTTTTTTCATGCCGCCGCTCAGCTCCGCCGGCATTTTCTCCTGCGTGCCGGCCAGACCGACGATCTCCAGCGACTCCGCGACGCGGCGGGCCACTTCCTTGGGCGTCAGCCTCAGCCGTTCGAGCGCAAACGCGATGTTTTCCGCCACGGTCATCGAGTCGAACAACGCCGCGCCCTGAAACAGCATGCCAAACTGCTGCCGCACCGGGGCCAGTTGCCGTTCATTTAACGGCACGATGTCCACCCCGTCAATCACGACCTCTCCCGCGTCGGGCTTCAACAAGCCGATGATGTGTTTGAGCAATACGCTCTTGCCGCAACCGCTGCGGCCGATGATGACGAGGCTCTCGCCGTCGGGAATCGTCAGGTTCACGTCCTGCAACACGCGCGTCGAGCGGAACGACTTGGCGAGGCTCTTGATCTGAATCATCGGCGCGCCGCCTCACGGTTGGAAGAATGGGATGTGGCTGAGCAGCATCGTGATGAAAAAGTTGCTGATCAGCACGGTCACCGACGAGACCACGACCGCTTCGGTGGTGGCGCGCCCGACGCCCTCGGCGCCGGAGCGACAATTCAGCCCCTTGTAACAACAGATCGTGGAAATGCAGAGCGCGAAACAAGCGGCCTTGATCAACCCCTGCAACACGTCGGACAGACCGGTGTATTTGCGCATGTTGATTAGAAAATACGTTCCGTCAACCCCCAACAGGTGCACCGCCACGAGGTAGCCGCTGAGGATGCCGACCGCAATCGCCTCCACCGTCAGCAGCGGCAACGTCGTCATCATCGCGGCCACGCGCGGCAGCACCAAATAGTCGGTCGGATGCTTGGCCATCGCACGCAGCGCGTCCACTTGTTCCGTCACTCGCATCGTGCCCAGTTCCGCCGCGAAGGAGGCGCCGACGCGGCCGGACACCATCAGGGCTGTCAGCACCGGCCCCAGCTCGCGGCACATCGCCAGCGACACCACCGCGCCGACGGCGGTGTCCATGCGGACCTTGTGGAACTGAAAGAACGTCTGCGCCGCAAACACCATCCCGGTGAACCCGCCCGTGATCAGTGTCACGGTCTGCGACTGCACGCCGACGTGATACATCTGCCGGATCGTGTCGGCCCATCGAACGCCATAGCGGAAAAATGAGCTGATCGTCTCGGCCAGTAACAACGCCCACTCGCCCAACCCGGTCACCATCCGGGCGAGCACGCTTCGAAGCTCAAGGACGCTGTTGGCCATGATTGCAATGGGCTGTTCCTAAAGAGGCGACGCCGGCGAAAGGAGCGCCAGCGTTCGGCGGGCGGCACGCCGCTTGTCTTCTTCCGGGACTCCTTGCGCCCGCGAGACACTTGCGCCGCTGCCGGTTCGGGTTTGCCGCGACACGGGAAATCCGTCCTACGACGGCTGCGGCGCCAGTTGCTGGAAGACCAGTTTGTCTCCCGCCGCGGTGATCTCGATGGTCTCGTTGGGCTTGAATGTGCCGCGGATCAGCTCCTCCGCCAGTGGCTCCTCCAGGTAACGCTCCACCGCGCGGCGCAGCGGCCGCGCGCCGAGGGCGGGGTCATAGCCCTTCTCGATGAGGAAGCTCTTCGCGGCGGGCGTGAGCTGGATGCGCACGTCTTTGTATTTGAGCCGGCTGCTGACCTTCTCCACCTCGATGTCCACGATCTTGGCCATGTCCTCCTTGTTCAACGCGCGGAAGACGATGACGTCGTCGAGGCGGTTGAGGAACTCCGGCCGGAACACGCGCTTGGCCTCGGAGAGCAGCTTCTCCTTCATCGCCTCGTAGCTGTCGGCTTCCTTGGCGGTGGCGAAGCCCATCGTCGTGCCTTTCTTGAGCACCTCGGCGCCGACGTTGGAAGTCATGATGATGATCGTGTTGCGGAAGTCCACGCTGCGGCCGAAGCTGTCGGTCAGTTTGCCGTCTTCGAGGACCTGCAGCAGCATGTTGAGCACGTCCGGGTGCGCCTTTTCGATTTCGTCGAACAGCACCACCGAATACGGCCGGCGGCGGATGCGTTCGCTGAGCTGGCCGCCTTCCTCGTAGCCGACGTAGCCGGGCGGCGAGCCGATCAGCCGCGACACGTTGAACTTCTCCATGTATTCGGACATGTCGAGCTGGACTAGCGCGTCTTGGCTGCCGAACATGAACTCTGCCAGCAGTTTGGCTAGCAAGCTCTTGCCGACGCCGGTGGGGCCGAGGAAGATGAACGAGCCGATCGGCCGCCGCGGGTCCTTCAGGTCGGCCCGCGACCGTCGCAGCGCCTTGCCGATGGCCGCGCAGGCTTCGTCCTGGCCGATGATCCCCTTCTTCAACTCCGCCTCCGTCTGAAGCAGCTTTTCCGCCTCGCTCTTCTCCATGCGGCTCAACGGCACGCCACACCACTTGGAGATGACGTGCATGATGTCTTCTTCGGTAATGACCACTTCCTTCTCCTGGCCCTTGTCGCGCCAGTCCTTGAGCACCCGCTCCAAGCGCTCCTTCGCCTGCTTCTCCCTGTCGCGCAGCGAGGCGGCCAGCTCGAAATCCTGGTCCTGAATCGCTTTCTCCTTTTGCTTCTTCAGCTCGGCGGCTTCCTTTTCCAGTTCTTGGATGTCCGGCGGGCGGGTCATCGCCTTGATGCGGGCGCGCGCGCCGGCCTCGTCCATCACGTCAATGGCCTTGGCAGGCAGGAACCGTCCGCTCAGGTAACGGTCCGAGAGCCGCACCGCGGCGTCGAGCGATTCGTCGCTGAGCTTGGCGTGGTGGTGCTCCTCGTATTTCGGGCGCAGGCCCTTCAGAATCTGGATGGTCTCCTCCACGCTGGGCGCCTCGACCTTGACGGTCTGGAAGCGCCGCTCGAGCGCAGCGTCTTTCTCAATGTATTTGCGATACTCGGTCATCGTCGTCGCGCCGATGCACTGCAACTCGCCGCGCGACAGGGCCGGCTTGATGATGTTGGCCGCGTCCATCGCGCCCTCGGCCGAGCCGGCGCCGACGATGGTGTGCAGCTCGTCGAGGAAGAGGATGACGTTCCTGGAACGCTTGATCTCGTCCATGACGGCCTTGATGCGCTCCTCGAATTGACCCCGATACTTCGTGCCCGCCACCATCAGGGCGAGGTCGAGCATGATCACGCGGCGGTCGCGGAGGATTTCCGGCACGTTGCCCTTGGCAATCTCCTGCGCGAGGCCCTCGACGATGGCGGTCTTGCCCACGCCCGCCTCGCCGATGAGCACCGGGTTGTTCTTGGTGCGGCGGCAGAGGATTTGCATCACCCGCTCGATCTCGTCCTTGCGGCCGATCACCGGGTCCAGCTCGTTCTTGCGGGCCATCTCCGTCAGGTCGCGGCCGAACGCTTTCAGCGCGGGCGTCTTGACCTGCTTGGAGTCGCTTGGCTCGCCCTCGCCTTCGGCCGCTTGGAAATTCGGGTCCAGTTCCTTGAGAATCTCGCTGCGGGTGCGCTCGATGTCCACGTCGAGGTTTTTCAACACGCGCGCCGCCACCCCGTCGCCCTCGCGCAACAGACCCAGCAGGATGTGCTCGGTGCCCACGTAGGAATGATTCAGCGCGCGGGCCTCCTTGCTGGCCAACGCGAGCACCTTCTTCACGCGCGGCGTGTAAGGAATGCCGCCAACGGTCTTGGTATCCGGCCCCGTGCCGACCTGGCGCTCGACCTCCATGCGAACCGTTTCGAGGTCGAGGCCCATCTTCTGCAGCACGTTGACCGCAACGCCCTGGCCGAGTTTAATCAGCCCCAGCAGCAAGTGCTCCGTGCCCACATAATTGTGGTTGAACCGTTCCGCTTCCTTGCGCGCCAGGTTCAGCGCCTGCTGCGCCCGCGGCGTAAAGTTGCTCATGCCTTCCATCGTCAATCCCGTCCGTTCATCGAAATCGGCCGAATCTAGAACTTTCCCCGCGCCCTTGTCAACGAATGCCACGCCCGAAAACGACAGCCAGAACGATCCCCGCCCTGAGCTTGCCGTTCACTTGAACATCTCGTTCAACAAGGCCGCCAGCCTCCTGCCAGTAGGTGAAAGGGGGGCATTTCGTTGCAATATCCTCCCAGCGCGGACGTTCCAAGTTTTTGCGCGAACGGTGGTAATGCGACAATTTTCCGGCGAAAGACAAACTCGGCTATTGCTGACGGCGGTCGTTTGCGATGCGCGGCTCTTGCGCGCTCGCGCGCCGCATATCGCGCACGGAAACGACTAGGGGAATTTGTCTTTGGCCGGATGCGCGGGTTGGGGTTTGTTTACAACGCCATTTTTTCGGCGGCGTCGCTTTATAGGCCACGGCCGTTGCACGTGCTTAACCGCTCCCGTGAATTAGGGGACCAAATAGGTAAGCGGCCAAAAAGATTTCGACTGCGGCGTGCGCATCGCTATACTGCGCGGCCCGATTACGGAGAAACCATGACGCTGAACAACATTGCCTTGCCCCACGTGCCCGGTCTGCCGGTTTATGAGCCGGGACGCCCCATCGAGGAAGTGGCGCGCGAACTCGGCCTGCGGCCGGACGCGGTCATCAAACTGGCCTCCAACGAGAACCCCCTTGGCCCGTCGCCGAAGGCAGTCGCGGCGATGCGTCGCGCGCTGAAGAACGTCCATCTCTATCCCGATGGCGGAGGCTTTTACCTGCGGCAGGGCCTGGCCGAGCACCTCGGCGTGGGTATGGACAACATCGTTCTGGGCAACGGCTCCAACGAGATCATCGAGTTGCTCTTTCACGCGTTCGTCGCGCCCGGCGACGAGGTGATTTATAGCGAGCGGGCGTTTGCGATCTACATGCTCTGCGCCGGTTTGTTTCGCGCCAAGCCGGTAGCAGTGCCGATGAAAGGCCACACGCACGACCTCGACGCGATGCTGGCGGCCTGCAACGGCCGCACCAAGCTCGTCTTCGTTGCCAACCCGAACAACCCCACGGGCACCCGCGTGGCCAACGACGCGCTGTGCCGCTTTCTCGACCACGTGCCGCAGCACTCGATCGTGGCGGTTGACGAGGCGTATTTCGAGTTCCTCGACGATCCGCCCGACACGCTGCGGTTCATCACCCGGAAGCGCGCGCCAAACATCATTTTGATGCGGACCTTCTCGAAAATCGTCGGTCTGGCCGGCCTGCGCGTCGGCTATGGGATCGCGGGCAAGGAAATGGTCGCGTTGCTCAACCGCGTGCGCCAACCCTTCAACGTCAACGCCGTCGCCCAGGCCGGGGCGCTCGCGGCGCTCGACGATCGTGCACACATCGAGCGCACGCGGCAGTCAAACCGGCGGGGGCGGGCTTATCTCGAAGCCGAGTTTAACAAGCTGCGGCTGGAGTTCATCCCCTCGGCGGCTAATTTCATTTGCGTTCGCGTCGGCGACGGCGCGAAGCTGTTCGTCGCGTTGCAGAAACGCGGCGTCATCGTCCGTCCGATGGCCGGCTACGCGATGCCGGAATGGGTGCGCGTCACCGTCGGCACGATGCCCGAGAACCGGCGGTTGGTGCGCGAGTTAAAACGCGTGCTGGCGGCGTGAGGCTGCCTACTCCTGCGTCATGTCGAGGAAGCCCTCAAGCTGGCGGATGCGCGTCGGGTGACGCATCTTGCGCAGGGCTTTGGCTTCGATCTGCCGGATGCGTTCGCGGGTGACTTTGAACTGTTTGCCAACCTCCTCCAGTGTGCGGCTGTAACCGTCGGCGAGGCCGAAGCGCAATTCCAGCACGCGGCGCTCGCGCGGCGTCAGCGAGTCGAGCACGTCGTTGAGCTTCTCCTTGAGCAACGAGTAGGCGGTCATCACCAGCGGGTTCTCGGCGGTTTTGTCCTCGATGAAATCGCCGAAGCAGGTGTCATCGCTGTCGCCGACCGGCGATTGCAGCGAGATGGGTTGTTGCGCCATCTTGAGCACCGCACGGACGCGGTCCACGGGCATCTGGATTTCCTCGGCGACCTCCTCGGCGGTCGGCTCGCGGCCAAGTTCTTGGAGGAGCGCTTTCTGCACGCGCATCAGCTTGTTGATCGTTTCGATCATATGGACCGGGATGCGGATGGTGCGGGCCTGGTCGGCAATGCTCCGGGTGATGGCCTGGCGGATCCACCAAGTGGCGTAGGTGGAGAACTTGTAGCCGCGACGATACTCGAATTTCTCGACGGCCTTCATCAGCCCCATGTTGCCTTCCTGGATCAGGTCGAGGAACGACAGGCCACGGTTGGTGTATTTCTTGGCGATGGAGATGACGAGCCGGAGGTTGGCCTCGACCATCTCGCTCTTGGCCTGGATGGCCTTGCGCATCCAGCTTTTCAGCTCGGTGTGCGCGCTGGGAATCTCCTCCACCGGCATGCGCGCCTGCATCTCAAACTCGCGCAGTTGGCGCTGGAGTTCCCGCGCGCGGGCGTCGGAACCGCGACCGGTGGCC
>JAOACV010000002.1:0-8073 GCA_026417675.1 Verrucomicrobiia bacterium | reverse complement strand
CTTCTCGACGAACTCCTCGAGCACCTTCGGCTTGAAGTAAAACTCCTTGAACTTGGCCTGAAGCTTCCGGTCCGCCGCGTGAACGTTGCGCATGGCGGCCTTGCGACGCGGGCCTTCGAGCTTCATGCACTTCTGGTAACGGCGGTCCACATCGCGGTCCAGTCTGGCTACGCTGGCAGCCAGTTTGGGCAGCGTGCGCATGTAACGCTCGCGGCTGTCTATCTTCTTGTCGAGGATGACGCGGTCGAATCGCTCCTTGCCGCCGTTGAGCAGGCGGGGAGGAAAACCAAGGCTGGCCATGTAGGCGCGCAACTTGTCGTAATCCCGGCCGTCCAGCAGGCGCAGGGCGAGCGCAAGGTATTCCTTCGCGATGAAACCAAACCGGTGCAGAATCTTGCTCATGTTCTGCTCGGCAGTCTCGATCCGTTTGGAAATCTCCACCTCCTGCTCGCGCGTCAGCAGCGGAACCTGGCCCATCTGCTTCAGATACATGCGGACCGGATCGTCGAGGATGTCCAGCCGTTCGCTGGGCTTTTCCTCCTCCGGCTCCGGCGCTTCTTGCTTGAAGCGGTCTACTTCGGAGGCGTCAATGATCTCAATATCCATGCCGCGCAATAGAATCAGGATCGCATCCATTTCCTCCGGCGAAATGACGCTCTCGGGCAGCGCGTCATTAATGTCGTCGTAGGTCAGGTAACCCTGTTCCTGCGCTAGTTTGACCAGATCTTTGATTTTTTCGTTGCGCTCTTCGCGCTCGACCTTGGCCGCGGCCTTGGTCTGACTCTGCGTCGGCATAGTTCTCCCATTATAGCACTGTCAAGCCCTTCGGGCCGAAAACCGCACACTATCCATGTCTAGTTTCCGCAAGTCAAGGATTTGCTTCTGAATGCAGTTAATTGCCTCCGCAGACAGGCCTTCTTGGTGCAACTGCTGGGTCAATTGGCTGATCCGCAGTTTGGTCCACCGGTCCCGCAGCGCCCGCAGGCAATCGTCAACCACCTGCGCCGGCTCCGGCGTCGGAGCCGGGTCGAGCAGCAGTTCCGCCAGCAACGGCTGGTCGTCCGGAAACGCGTCCAGCAACTGGACGGTCCCCTGCCACTGCCCATGGCCATGCAGCCGATGGATCGCCGCCAACATCTCGCCCGCCACGCTGTTGGTGAGCCAGGCTGGATCCAGACGCGCGCACGCCGAGGCCATAAGATCGGGGCTCCGCAGCACCTGCTGCAACAACATTTTCTCCGCCGCCAGCGGCGCCGGCCGTTGGCTGATTGGCGCCGGCGGCAAGGCGCTAGGTTGCTCTCTGCGCTCCGGTGCGCGGCGAATCTTGGCCATCTCCTCCAACAGCGCCGACTCCGGCACCCCCAGCCTCGCGGCGCTACGCTGGACGTAGGACGCGCGGAGGACGGCGTTAGTCACTCTAACCAGCGACTCCGCCAGCGCGTGGCTGATCTGAACTTTCCCCACGTCGCTGTTCAGGTCGTGGCGCGCGCACAGGTAGTCGAGATGGAAATCGAAGAACGGACGCGCGGCGGCGATCACCGCGCGTAGTTTGTCCGCGCCTTCCTCGCGCGCAAGGCTGTCCGGATCGTGCCCGGCGGGAATGCTAGCCACCTTGACGACCAAGCCGGCCGCCAACAACTCGTCCACGCTGCGCACGGCGGCGCTCTGGCCAGCGGCGTCGGCGTCAAAACAGAGCACGACCTCGTCGGCGTAACGCTTGAGAATCCGCCCGTGATCGCTCGTAAAGGCCGTGCCTTGCGGCGCGACGACGTTCTGCACGCCCGCCATGTGGCACGCGATCAAGTCGAGCTGGCCCTCGCACACGATGGCCCGTCCGGCCTCCACGATTGCGCGCTTGGTTTTGTGCAAACCGTAAAGCACGCGGCCCTTGGTGAAGATGGGCGACTCCGGCGAGTTGACATACTTGGCGGTTTTTTCGTCGCCCGCGAGCACACGGCCGCTGAATCCGACCACGCGGCCCATCTCGTCACAAATGGGGAACATCAGCCGCCCGCGAAACCGGTCGTAATAGCCGCCGCCCTCGCGCGCAATAACCAGCCCGGCCGATTCGAGCACTTGCGGCGTGTAGCCGCGCGACACGCCCCACTGCAACGTCGCCTCCCACGAGTCGGGCGCGTAGCCGATACGAAACTCGCGCGCCGCCTCCATTGTCACTTTGCGCTTCGTCAGGTAGTCGCGCGCGATCTGCGCGGCCGGCTCCTTCATCAATTGCCAGTGAAAAAAAGCCGCCGCCTCCTCGTGGAGCTTGAACAACAGTTCCTTCTGGCCCGACGGCATGCCGCGGTCGCGCTTCGCGTCGTATTCGAGCGGGATGTTGGCGCGCCGGGCAAGTTGTTCCACCGCCTCGCGAAACTCCAGCCCGTCCCATCGCATCACGAACGTGATCACGTCGCCGCCGACGCCGCAGCCGAAGCACTTGAAGAGCTGCCGCTGCGGGTTGACGTGGAACGAGGGCGTTTTCTCCTTGTGGAATGGGCAGAGTGCGCGCCAGCTCGCCCCAGCCTTCTTGAGATGAGGCACACACTGCCCGATCACGTCAACAATGTCGTTGGCGCGACGAACCTGGTCCAGCACGTGATCGGGAATCAATCCCGCCATGTTGGCAATCCGAGCCTTAATCCGGGGAAGCGGCAAGCGTCGTTTGACACACGGCCGGCGGCATCTCGTTCACGGAACGATGAATTCCTTTTGCGTGACCGGGTCGCGCACGAGCGAGCCGCGCGGGAACCCCGTGACGTCCACGAGCGGGCCGTCCGGCCTCCAAGGGCTGCGCACATAGCCCGGCCGGTCTGTCGGAATGCCCGCGGGATAGCTTGCGGGGGCCGGCGGCGCCGAGGCGGCGTAATAACGCGCGCGTCGTTCCTCATGGGCGTCCACCGCGCTGCCGGCCAGAGCGCCTGTCAACGCGCCCGCGCCCGCGCCGATCGCGGCACCTTCCCAGCCGCCCAGCGCTCCGCCAATGGCCGCGCCGCCGAGCGCGCCGTAACCAGCGCCCTGCTCCGTCGCCGTGCAACCCGCCAGCGCCAGGCAGGCCGCCATGGCGGTTCCAAGTGTCAGTTTATTCATGTTCATATTTCGTCCAGCGTTCACGCCGACATCTGACGCATTTTACCGCGTTGTTGTTCAAATCTCAAACGGGGCAGCGACGGGCGGATGGATCGCGGTTCCCGGACGCGATGCTGCCTCGGCAGAACGACAGCCGGCGCGACCCGGCAACGCGCTCCACTTTTGCGTCAGTCAAACGGCGTGACGAAGTCCCGCCAAAGCGGCCACTGACTATCCTTCGGCGCGGTCAGCGGGTTTTGAACCGGCCACGGGATGGCCAGCGAGGGGTCATTCCAGTGCACGCCGGCCTGCAGGTCAGGATGATAAGGCGCGCTGATGCGATAGATGACAAGGGCGTTGTCCTGCAGCGTCTGGTAGCCTTGAGCGCAACCGGCCGGCACGTAGAGCGCCCGACCGTCGCCTGCGCGCAGCTCAACCGCTTCCCATTGTCCGAAGGTGGGCGAGTTTTTCCGCAGGTCCAACAGCACGTCGTAGATCGCGCCGGCGAGCACCTGCACCTGCTTGGTCTCCGGATGGGGTGGCCGTTGGANGTGTAAGCCGCGCAACGTGCCGCGGCGCGCGTTCCACGCGTGGGCTTCCTGCGCCCATTCCGTCACCAAGCCGCGCTTCTGAAATTCCGCCACGTCATAAACGCGCATGAAGTGGCCGCGCTCATCCCGTCGCGGCTCGAAGATAATCTCGTAACTGCCGGCGATTCGCAGCGGTCGGAATTCCATGGGCGACTTCCGATGGAGCTTCGCGTGCCGCTAACGCGCGAAGTAGTCCTGATACCAAGCGATGGTTTCGCCCAACCCCTCTTCCAGCGTGTAGCGAGGCCTCCAACCGAGCACGCGGCGTGCTTTCCTGGCGGAGAGGTATTGGTGCCGGATTTCGTAGGAGGCTTGATTGAGCACGCGCGGCTTGAGGTCGGCGCGCCCCATCAGTTTGAGGATCAGCTTCACCAGCTCCAGCACCGTCACCTGGATCTCGTTGCTGAAGTTAAACGCCTCGCCGGCGATCTTTAGCGCGCGCATTTTCTCGGCAAGGAGCAGGTAGGCTTCCACGGCGTCCTTGATGTAGAAGTAGTCTCGAATCGGCCGGCCGTCGCTGCGGATGACGGGCCGCTCGCCGCGCAGGATCGAGCGGATGGTCTGGGGCACGATGCGGTTGAAGTTGAGGTCGCCGCCGCCGTAGAAATTACCGCAACGGGTGACGCAAACGTTGAGGCCGAACGTCTTCGCGTAGGCGATGGCGAGCAGGTCGGCACAGCTCTTCGACACATCGTAGGGATGGCGGCCTTCGAGCGGCGTTTTCTCGTCGTAGGGCAGCCTGTCTTGATCGCCGTAGGCTTTGTCGCTGGAGGCCACGACGACAGCCTTGACGCACGGCGAGCGGCGCGCGGCTTCCAGAACGTGCCACGTGCCGCGAATGTTGGTCTCGAAGGTGGAGAACGGGTTGGCGTTGGCGATGCCCACGATGGTTTGCGCGGCGACGTGGAAGACGGTGTCCACTTCGTATTCGCCCATCGCGCGCTCGACGACCGTGTAGTCCTCCAGCGCGCCGCGGACGACGTTGATGCGGTTGAGAACGCCGGTGGTCACCAGCCGCGAGCGCGGCACGCTGTCGCGCACCAGCGCGACGACGTTCGCGCCACGGTCCGTCAGCGTCTCGGTCAGCCACGAACCGAGCAGCCCGGTCGCGCCGGTGACGAACACGTTGCGGTCCTGCCAGAACTTGTCGGCCATGTTAGTCCTTCCACATCTTCCACGGCGCTTTGCCGGACGCCCACAGACGGTTGAGCAACTGATACTCGCGGAACGTATCCATCGGCTGCCAGAACCCGCCGTGGCGATAGACCATCAACTGCCCGTCCTCGGCGCAGTTGCGCAGCGGCTCCTGCTCCAGCACGCAATCGCTGTCGGTCTGGCAATAGCGCAGGAACTCCGGCTCCATTACGAAGAAACCGCCGTTGATCAGGCCTTGGCTGACCTGCGGTTTCTCATTGAAGGCCACCACGCGCCGGTTCCTCACTTCCATTTCCCCGAACCGCGAGGGCGGCCTTACGCCGGTCACCGTCACCAGTTTGCCGTGCGAGCGATGGAACGCCAGCAGGTCGCGGATGTTGATGTTGGCGACGCCGTCGCCGTAGGTGAGCATGAATGTGCCGCCCTTGAGAAACCGCGCGATGCGCGCCAAACGCGCGCCGGTCATTGTCTCGATACCCGTCTCGGCCAGCGTGACCTGCCAGTGCTCGACGACCTCCTGGTTGTGATAGGTCACTTTCGGTGTCGGACCGAGCCGGATGGTGAAGTCGCTGTTCATCGCGCGGTAGTCGAGGAAATACTCGCGGATGACGTTGCCCTTGTAGCCGAGGCAGAGCACGAAGTCGTCGAAACCGTAGTGGCTGTAAATCTTCATGATGTGCCAGAGGATCGGCCGACCGCCGATCTCCACCATCGGTTTGGGCCGGTATTCGGTCTCCTCGCGCAGCCGAGCGCCCTGCCCGCCGCAAAGGATCACCACTTTCATTGACCTGGCCATTATGCTGTCCTACGCGTTGCCTGACGGACCCGATTCTTATGCTTTCGCGCCCCTAATCGCAACATCCGACTTTGGAGCTGCGGCTGCAGTCGCCGACCGCGCCTACAACTGTTGCTGTCACTCGACAATCACCGGCTTCGGGATGGGCAGGATGAAACGACCGCCGCGGGCGCGATACTTGGCTTGCTGGGCCATGATCTCGTCGGCGAAGTTCCACGCGAGGATCACCACATAGTCGGGCTGGTCTTGGAGCAGCTTGGCGGGGGGATGAATCGGCAGGTGCATCCCCGGCGTCAGAAGCCCCTGTTTGAGCGGACTGCGGTCCACCGTGTAGGCGATGAGATCAGTGCCGATCTGGCAGTAGTTCAGCAGCGTGTTGCCCTTGGCTGGCGCGCCGTAGGCGGCCACGCGCTTGCCCTCGCGCTTCAGTTGCTCCAGCAGCCCTCGCAGTTCGCGCTTTTGTCGCGCCGCCTGTTCCGCCAGCGGCAGCAATCCCTCCAAGGAGTGGGTCCGATGCGCGCGCTCCAAGGCCAGCATCTCGGCGACCGAGTCTTGCATCCGCAACTTCCGGTTCTTCGGCTGACAGCCGAACACGCGGATCGAGCCGCCGTGAATCGCCAAGCGCTCGACGTGGCGGATTTCCAAGCCGCAGTCGCAATAAAGCCGCGCCATCGGCTCGACGGCCAGGTAGCTCAGGTGCTCGTGATAGATCGTGTCGTATTCGCCGCGCAGGAGGAAATCAATCAGATAGGGCGCCTCCACCACAAACACCCCCTCGTCGTCCAGCAACGTCGCCGCGCCGCGCACAAATCCGCGGATGTCGTCCACGTGGGCCAGCACGTTGTGCGCATGCACCACCTCCGCCGCGCCGCGCTCGTCGCGCAGTTCGCGGGCGACCCGCTCGTTGAAGAACTGGTTGAGCGTCGGCACGCCGGCCTGGTTGGCCATCGCGGCGAGGTTGGAGGCCGGCTCGACGCCGAGCACGTTGCGGAGACCGGCCGCTTGGTAGGCTTTGAGCAAACTGCCGTCGTTGCTGGCCACCTCGATAATCTGCGCGTTGCGCTTTAACCCGAATTGCTTCTTGATCTGCTTCACCAAGGCGCGGTTGTGCGCGTGGAATGCATCGGCGAAGCCGGACGCATACAGGTAGTGGCTGAACAACACCTCCGGCGCGATCACCTCGGCCAGTTGCAGCAGATGGCAACGGGCGCACCAGCGCACTGTCAGCGGATACCATTGCTCGCTCGCGATTTCCTCCGCGCTCTTCAGATAGGCGTTCGCCAAGGGCGTCCGGCCCAGGTCCAGCACCAGATGCAGCTCGCGGCTGTCGCAGATGCGGCAGGTGTTCCGGATGACGAGATTCTCACTCATCAGCCGCCAGTAAAGTCGCGCCCCAGAAGGCGCGCAAGACAAAAGGCATGCACCCTGCGGCAGTCGGGTAGGATCCGCATGAAAGAGGTTGTGCTGCCTGTGAGCGACAGCGGCGGCGTCTATGCGAACAATCCCGTCAATGGTGTGGAGCAACGCGGAGAAGATGATAGCAGCGGCATTGAAGCGCCAATCGAGGTGGATCGCGTTCTCCGAATGCATTTTTCACCTTCCACGGGTCATCGCACCCGGGGAACGCGATCCATCTGAAGAGCGGGAGCAAGAGCAATCTTGCTCCGGCCCGCGCCTCACTCCAGCGATTTGATTTTCAGGTTGCGGAAAAAGATGGGAGCGCCGCCGTGTTTGCCTTGGAGACCGATGTGGCCCTTGGTGGGCAATTCGGCCATCGGACGGCTGAGCCATTTGGGGATGTCGGTGCCGTCGGGATTCTTGGTGGCGGAGGTCCACTGTTTGATGTCGGCCTGCGCAACAAGTTGGCCGTTAAGCAGGACGCAGATGAGCGGACCCTTGGCGGCGATAGTCATGCGATTCCATTCGCCGGCTTTTTTGACGACCTGTTTGCTGGGCGCGAGCCGGCCGAAAAGCCCGCCGCAAAACCAGGTCTTGGGCATTCGGGCCCATTGTTCAGCGTAGTCGTCGAGGATTTGGATTTCTACGGAATTGGGAATCCAATTGTTGAGGTCGCTTGTGTAGATGATGACGCCGCTGTTGGCCGCGGGGCCGTTCTTGAACTCCAGGTCCACGATGAAGTTCTCGTATTGCTTTTGGGTCCAGATGCATTTGTCCTCACTGGCGGTGAGTTCGCCGTTTTCGACCCACCAAATACCTTTCGGGAAGATGGCATTAGACAAGTCGGGCGCGAAGAGGTTCTCCCACGAGGTGACATCGGGGTGGCTCTTCAACGGGAAGTCAGCGGCACAGGCCGCGTTGAATGCGAGACAGGCAGCAAGCAGTAGAATGGTGGTTCGTGTCATAGTTATTGTTCTCCGGTTTGATAGTTATTGTTCTCCGGTTTGGGGTGGTCTGGGTTCGCCGCGCAAGTCCGCCATCAGCCAGCCTGCGCGCACGTTCCAATCC
>JAOACV010000029.1 GCA_026417675.1 Verrucomicrobiia bacterium | reverse complement strand
GTTCCGCGGCAGCGAGTCCGCCACGCCGGGCACGCCGCGCTATGATTTGGGCCTGCAGGGCAAGGAAGACGTGCTGCATCGGGTGGTGGACATCTGGGCCACGGGCGAAGCGGCGGCATCGCTCGGTTTCGAAGCGGCGCGGTTGTTTGATGAACTCGACCCCTTGGAGAGGCAAAAGGACGCGATTTTTGCCGAGCAGAAAATCGAGGGCGGTCGCGCGCAGTTCCGCGCGTTGCAGAAGCTGGAGAAGGATGCGATCGAGTTCCTGCATCTGTCGGCCAAGCCCGCCGCCGAGCGCGACGCCGCGCGCTACGAGGCGCTGGCGGGCAACACGCTGGTGCAATTCCTCTGGCGCGACGCGTTGGCCAACGTGCTCTGTCCGGCCGTGAAGCTGTGGAACACCGGTTACGGCGCGACCATGATGCGCGAGGCCGTCAGCCTCATGGGCGGCTACGGCATCACCGAGGACTGCCCCGGTTTCCTCGGCCAGAAATGGATGGACGCGCAGTTGGAGGCGACCTACGAAGGCCCGGAGGCCGTGCAGCGCCGGCAGTTGTCAGTGACGATGACGGGCGCGGTGTTTCAGGAGCAATTCCGGCTCTGGATCGCGCAGATGCGGCGGATTGGCTCCGACCGACCCGGCACGGGCGCGTGCGCGCTCGCCACGGGAATGCAAATGTGGCTCTGGACGATGCAGCATCTCGAAAAAGCCACTGACGCCAACGGCGCGAAGCTCTATCACAGCAACCGCCAAGCGGTAACCTTCGCGCTGGCTGACGCGCTCTGCTGGCTGTTGACGGCGCGGCAGTTCATCATGGACGTGTTGGAACTGGAAGCCAAAGGCCCGGCCAACCCCACACTATCCGAAGGTCTGCCGGGCTTGTTGAATTTCTTCAGCGACCTCTGCCACGTCCAAGCCGCGCGCGCCGCCGGTGAAGTCGGACGCATCTGCGCCGAGCTGGTTTTCGGTTACAATCGTCATCCCGCCTGGGACGCGCAGGGCATCGCCGCCTGCTACGGAACCGACGACCTGGACGCGTTGGAGACTCTGATCCCGGGCATCGCTGGCGCTGCCCGCGCCTGCTCCGACGTCACTGAAGCCGGCCAAGCGCACCCAACCAAGGCCGGCCCGTGCGCCCTGTTCAAGGGCTTGGAGCAATTCGTCGCCCTGCGCGTGAAGCTCGACGGATGCCAGACCGGCGCCCGTCTCGCCAAAGACCGCGCCGCCGAGGCGCTGACGAAGGTGATGATCCCGGAAGCGCTGGATTATCCGGCATGAGCTTCGCCTTCCCGCTGCTGGGCGCGACATCCAGATGAACGCAGAACCACCCGATCGCCAGAGCATGGACGTGGACATCGTCTGCGTCGGGTTTGGGCCGGCTACGGCCGGGTTTCTGACGACGCTGGCGCGCGGGCTGAACAATCCCGACGGGACGCCCCGGTTTGAGAGCGCGGTCGCGCCGGGGATGCCGCCCCAGGTGATCTGTTACGAGCGCGCGGACGACATCGGCTTTNGCGTGTCGGGTGTCGTGACGCGCGCGCGCGGCATTCGCGCGTCTTTTCCGGATCTCAACCCGAACCACATCCCGACGGCGACGCCGGTGACACACGAGGAAGTGCTTTACCTGCTCGATCCGATCGGCGCGAGCCGACGTTCGCGGACGCTACGCATCGCCGACAAACTCATCCGCGCGCTGAAGTGGGCGCTGCCGTTCGAGAAGGAGGCGTTGCGGCTGCCCTACATCCCGCCGTTCTTGCGCAAAGAGCCGGGGCTGGTGTTCTCAATCGGCCAATTCTGCCAGTGGATCGGTTCGCAACTGATGGCCACGGGGACTGTGCAGATTTGGCCCGGCACGCCCGTGGTGGGGCCGCTCATCGAGAACAAGCGCGTCGTGGGCGTGCGCTTGATGGATCAAGGCACCGACAAGGAGGGCAAGCCCGACGCCGGCTACATGCCCGGCATGGACATCCGCGCCGCGCTGACGGTCGTCGCCGACGGTCCGGTCGGCCCCGTTGGCCGGCAACTCGACGAGCACTTCGGTGTGCCGCCCGGTCATCACTTGCACGAGTGGGCCATTGGCATGAAGATGGTCGTCAACCTGCCGGAGAACTGCGCGCTGAAACCTGGCACTGTGCTGCACACGTTCGGTTACCCGGAGCCGGAGATCTTCGGTTTCCTCTACGTCTATCCCGACCGCCTCGCATCGCTGGGCATCTTCGTGCCGACGTGGTTCGACAGCCCAGTGCGCACGGCCTACTTCTATCTCCAACACTGGATGCAGCACCCATATCTCTGGCAACACCTGCAAGGGGCCACGCTGCGTTCGTGGGGCGCCAAGTCGCTGCTGGAGGCCGGCCGTCGCGGCGAGCCGTGGCTGGTCGGCGACGGTTACGCGCGAATCGGCGAAGGAAGCGGCAGCACCAACGTGCTGACCGGATCGGGAGTGGATGAGGCGTGGACAACCGGCGTGCAGTTGGCCGAGGGCGTCCTTGAACTACTCGCCGCCAAGAAACCATTTACGAAGGAAAACCTCGAACTGGCCTACGTGAAACGGCGTCGCGCCAGTTGGATCGAGACCGAGGCGCGCGTCGCCGAGAAGGCGCGCGACGGTTTCAACCGCGGTCTTGTCCGAGGTCTCATTGGCATGGCCTTGGCCGGCATGACCGACGGCCGGTTGTCGTGGCCCGCCAAGTCGGTCCCGCCGTGGAAGCGGCTGCCGACGATGGAGGAATACTTTCGCGGCCGGATCGCGCCCGATGAGATTCGCAGGATTCAGCAGGAGTGCGCGCAGAAAGGCGTGTCCGCCCACGCTGCATTGCTCCAACGTTGCGGCTGGCCGCCCATCTCCTACGACGGCAAATTGCTTGTGTCGCAGCAGGACGCGCTGCTGATGGGCGGCAAGGTGCAGGCGCCCGCCGGCTACGCCGATCACGTCGTCTTCCTCTACCCGAACCTCTGCGAAACCTGCGGCTCCAAGATTTGCATTGAAGTCTGCTCCGGCCAAGCCATCACACCGGGCGAGAAAGGCGTGCCAGTGTTCGACCGCGAAAAGTGCATCCACTGCGGCGTTTGCTACTGGAACTGTGCGCAGCCGCATCCCGAACAGACCGAGCGCACCAACATCGAGTTCCGTGCCGGCGCCGGTGGCCTGCATTCGGCGGAAAGCTGACTGCTGCCATGGCTAGCGACGCGGCAAGGTCCGCGGCAGCCCCCTCCAAAAATCCGAGCAGGCGTTTGAGCTTGCGTTTTGCGGTGTCGCCGGTAAACAGCCTCGCGCAATTGGATGCGTAGAACATCTTCATGACGAC
This sequence comes from Verrucomicrobiia bacterium, assembly GCA_026417675.1. Classification (GTDB taxonomy): domain Bacteria; phylum Verrucomicrobiota; class Verrucomicrobiia; order CAIQCK01; family CAIQCK01; genus JAOACV01. The sequence continues at coordinate 7,780 of JAOACV010000029.1, read as the reverse complement.
GGAACTGGCCTTCGAGACTGTTCACCGGCCTGCCGCCATCCCCGGCGCTGGGGTGAAAGTGCTGTTCGGCGCAACAATTTTTCTCAGCGCGTTCCTGCTGTTCCAGGTTCAGCCGATGATCGCGAAGATCATTCTGCCGTGGTTCGGCGGCACCGCGGCGGTGTGGACGACGTGCATGGTGTTCTTCCAGATCGGCTTGCTCGCGGGCTACCTGTATGCGCACGGACTGACGCGGTTGCTGACCCCGCGCGCGCAGTTCTGGCTGCACGCCGCCTTGCTGACGCTGAGCCTGGCGACGCTGCCGCTCACGCCAAGTCCGGCGTTGAAACCGACCGGCACGGAGGACCCGACGTTGCGGATTCTGCTGTTGCTGACGACGGCGGTTGGGTTGCCTTATTTCCTGCTGGCGAGCACGGGGCCGCTGGTGCAGGCGTGGTTGGCGCGCGCGTGGGCCGGCACGGTGCCGTATCGGTTCTTCGCGCTTTCCAACGCCGGCTCGATGCTGGCGCTGTTGACGTATCCAACGCTGGTGGAGCCGTGGCTGACTGTGAGCGCGCAGACGCGCATCTGGTCGGCGGCGTTTGCGATCTTCGCGGCGCTCTGCGCGGCGAGCGGCTTTGTGACGCGGAAGGCGGCGGGCGAAATCGCTCCGGCCACGGAACCCGCGCCGGCTCCGCGACCTGCATGGGGCGACTGGCTGTTGTGGCTGCTGCTGCCGGCGTGCGGCTCCATTTTGCTGTTGGCGGTGACAAACCACCTGACGCAAAACGTCGCGCCGGTGCCGTTCTTGTGGGTGCTGCCGTTGAGCCTCTACCTGCTGAGTTTCATCATCTGTTTCGACCGCGACTGCTGGTATCGCCGCTGGTGGTCGCTGCCGGCGGGCGTGGCGGCGCTGGGCATGATGGCGCTGGCGTTGTCGCCGGACGATGAGAACATGCCAATCCGACGGGCGGTGCCGATGTTCAGCGCGGCGCTGTTCATTTGCTGCATGATCTGCCACGGCGAGCTGGCCCGGCTGAAACCGCGCTCGCAGCATCTCACGTCGTTCTACCTGATGATCGCGGCGGGCGGCGCGGTCGGCGGGTTGTTTGTCGGCATCGTGGCACCGCGGGTGTTCAACAGTTTCTGGGAAATGCACGTCGGTCTGGCGCTCTGCGCGGCGCTGACGCTCGCGTCGCTTTGGCGGGGATGCACGGGTGTCTGGCGGAAGCTGGCATGGCTCGGCGGCGCGGCCTTGACGATCGCCATGTCGGTCTGGCTGGTCATGCAGGCGCGGACGTTGACCAAGGGCTACATCGCCATGATGCGGAGTTTCTACGGCGGCTTGCGCGTGTATGAGGAAGGCAAGCCGGGCGACTGGCAATACCAGCGCGGGCTGACGCATGGCACGATCATGCACGGCGCGCAGAACCTCGATCCCCACCGGCGTCGCGAGCCGACGACCTACTTCGGGCCAACCTCCGGCATCACGCTGGCATTGCTGACCGACCGGTCCGAGAAGCAACGGGTCGGCGTCATCGGCCTCGGCGCGGGCGTGATCGCGGCGTATTCGCGGGCGGGCGATTATTATCGGTTCTACGAGATTGACCCGTTGGTGGTGGAAGTCGCGCAAACGCAGTTCACGTTTCTGAAAGACTCGCCCGCGAAGATTGACATCGTGGTGGGCGACGGGAGGCTGTCGCTGGAGCGCGAGGAACCGCAGCACTTTGATGTGCTGTCGGTGGACGCGTTTTCGAGCGATGCGGTGCCGGTGCACCTGCTTACGCGCGAGGCGTTCGAGGTTTATTTCCGGCACCTGAAACCGACGGGCGTGTTGTGCGTGCAGGTAACCAACCGTTACCTCGACCTCGCGCCCGTGGTGGAACTCTCCGCGCGGGCCATCGGCAAGCACGCGGTGCTCATCTCCGACGNAGGCAGCGATTCTGAATCCGGCGGGTTCATGGACACCGACTATGTGCTGGTGGCGGCGAACCGCGAGCTATTCGAAAAGCCCGCCTTCAAGCAGCACGTCCTCCCCATCAAACCACGGCCGCGGCTGCGGACCTGGACGGACGACTACAGCAATCTGTTCCGCATCCTGCAGTGAACCGCGGTTGTCACCGCGGGCGTCTCCGCGTCGGCGGCTCTTGTGCTGGCGCGGATGGGACTCGGCTCATGCGGAGCCTTCGCGAGCGCCGATCTCGGCAAATCGCGTTCGGAGAACGCGATCCACCAGAAGGGCAGACAAGACGATCTTACGGCGGCTATGAGAGGGGTCACTCGCGTGGCTTGCGGACCAGGATGTCCTCCATCGCCAGGTAGCGCAGTTCGCTGCCGAAGAACATCGTCAGCGCGTCGTCGGGCGAACAAACCATCGGCTCGCCGCGGCGGTTGAGCGAGGTGTTGAGCAGCACGGGCACCCCCGTGCGCGCGTAGAACTTCCGCATCAGTTCGTAGTAGCGCGGGTTGGTTTTCTCGCTGACGATCTGCGGTCGCGACGTGCCATCCACGTGGACGACCTCCGGGATGCGGCCTTTCCAGCTTTCGGCGACATCGAACGTGAAGGTCATGTAGGGCGAAGGATGCCTCGATTGCAGGATCTCCGGCGCGGCCCAGTCGAGGATGGACGGGCAGAACGGACGCCACCGCTCGCGATATTTGATCTGCTCGTTGATGCGGTCGGCGATGCCGGGGATGGCGGGGTTGCCGAGGATGCTGCGGTTGCCCAGCGCGCGCGGGCCGAATTCCATCCGCCCCTGGAACCACGCGACCGGCTCGCCGCGGGCGAGCAGGTCGGCGACAGCGTCAGTGATGGAGGGGGGCCGCTCGAATGGGATGCGCCGCTTGTCGAGAGCAGCCTTGACCTGATCGTTGTCGTAGCTCGGCCCAAGATAGGCGTGCTCCATCGGCTGGACCTTGTCACCGAGTTGCGTGGCCGCGAGCGTCGCCGCGCCGAGCGCAGTGCCGGCGTCGCCGGCGGCGGGCTGGACGAACAGCTCGTCCACGTTCTTCTGGCGCATCAAGAGTTTGTTGAGCTTCACGTTCAGGGCGACGCCCCCGGCGAAACAGAGCCGTTTGGTTTCCGCAAGCTTGTCGCTGAGATGATGCTGCATCAACGACAGCGTGGCGTCCTCCAGCGCCTTCTGCGTCGCCGCCGCGATGTGAATATACGGCTCGTCAATGTCATCGCTCTGGCGCGGCGGTCCCCACATCTTCACCAGTTTGCGCGAGAAGAAGTAGCCTTTGCCGCCCTCGTCCTTGTAGCGCGGCAGGCCGACGCAGTTGACCAGCGCGGTGTTGACCCGAAAATCGCCGCCACCCCATTGGAGGCAGGGCGTGACGTCCCATTTTGTCGCGTCGCCGTAGGGCGCCATGCCCATCACCTTGTATTCGCCGTCGAGCATTTCGAAGCCGAGATACTCCGTGATCGCGCCGTAGAAGCCGCCGAGGGAATCGGGCAGATACCATTCCTTGATCTTGTGCAAGCCGTCGGCGTCACCCCAGCCCAACCACGTCGTCGCGTATTCACCGTTGCCGTCAATGCTCATGATCGCGGCGCGCTCGTAGCCGGAGCAATGGAAGGCGGACGACGCGTGAGCCAGATGGTGCTCGAACGGCATGAACTTCACACCGCGCGGATCAATGCCGATCTCGCGCAGCATCGCGGCGACCCCCGCGATGTTGCGCCGGTAGCGCCGGTTGCCATCCACCAGCGCCGCGAAGGCCCGGTCGGGCGCATACCAGTGCCGTTTCGCGTAGTGCGCGCGCGCGGGCGAGCCGAACAACGGGATTTTCGCGTAGGGATACGCCACCACCTGCACGTCGGCGGGCTTGAGGCCCGCGAAGTCCAGACACCATCGCGCGGCCAGCTCCGGCTGGAGGCCTTTGGAGTGCTTGTTGCGGTTGAACCGCTCCTCCTCCGCCGCCGCGACGATCTTGCCGTCTATCACCAGCGCCGCGCTCGGGTCGTGCCCGACCGCGCCGCTCAATCCGAGAATCACCATATGCGCGCAAACTCTACAGAGGGGAGCGGGAAGAGAAAAGAGGGAAGAAGGCGGCGCAGCCGACCCAGCTTCCGCTGATGGGGGAACCGCGAACCGCACAGCGCCGACAGAGATGCCCGCGCTACATGCTCACTCGTATTCGTATTTGCTGATCCACGGGTCGCGGGTCTTTTGCTGATACGCCTTCAGCCTGGCCGACAGGTCGTCGAACACGGCCTTGTGCTCGGGCCGGGCGGCGAGGTTGACGATCTCGTGGGGGTCGTTTTGGAGGTCGTAGAGTTCGTAGCGCGGCCGCTGGAGATAATCGCTGACGCGGCGCTTGCCGTAGAGGGCGGTGCTGTCACCCTTGAGCACCGACTGCCACGTCGAGGATTCGTAGAGGTCGGATGCGAACGGATACGGGAGCTGGTGGGCGAGGTTAAGGATGAGCTTGTAGCGGTCAGTGCGAATGACGCGCATCGGGTAATACATCGTGATTTCGTGGAAGGTGTGCGACGCAAAGACCTCGTTCCAACCCTCCGGTTTTTCCTGTTCGAGCACCGAACGGAACGAGCGGCCGTGGAAGTTGTATTGCACCTTCCGCCCTGGTCCGCGCTTCGGCCCGCCCATGTCCTCCGGGTCGCCTTGGACCAACGGCGGGGCGATGACTTCCTTCACGCCGGCGAAGTCAAGGATGGTGGGTGTGATGTCCACCCATGAAACCATCGCGTCGGTGACCACGCCGCGTTTCTTCTGGTCGGGGCTGCGCACGATGAGCGGAAGTTTCATGCCCGGCTCGTAGAGCGTGGTCTTTGCGCCGGGAAACGCGGGGCCGTTGTCGGACGTGTAGATGATGACGGTGCGCTCGTATTGGCCGGCGTCTTTGAGCAACTGCACCAGCCGTCCGATGCCTTCGTCAATCCGCGAGACGGCTTGGCTGTATTGGGCCAGCTCCGCGCGGCATTCGGGCGTATCGGGCAACCACGCCGGCACAATCACATCCTTCGGGTCATAGGTCCGGTCCACCATGCCGGCGTATTTCACGTTGCAACCGAACGCATCGGGCTGGCCCGGCTTGTCTTTGAGCTTGCCGCCGCCGCGATGCGGGTCGGCAACGCAGAAGTAGAGGAAGAACGGCTTGCTCTTGTCGGCGATGAACTCGCGGCAGTTCTCCGCCATCTGAACCGAGTGGCGCGCGCCCTGACCGCTGGGCAGCACGGTCTCGAAATGGAAAACTGCCTCCGGCGCGACGTGGAACTTGCCGATGCGCGCCGTGCGATAGCCGTGCTCGGCCAGAATCACCGGCAGACTGCGCACGGAGCCGAACGCGGCGAAATGATGGAAGCTGTGCTGGTGGCCGTATTGGCCGTTGGCGTGGTTATGCAGGCCGCTGAGGATGACCGACCGGCTGGCGCTGCAACTGGCGGTCGTGCAGAAAGCATTTCGGAACAGTGTCCCTTCGCCTGCTAGCCGGTCCATGTTCGGAGTTTGAATCACCTTGTTGCCGTAGCAACCCATGTCCTGTCCGTGGTCGTCGGCCACAAACAGCACGACGTTGAACGGTCTGGCCTGCGCCGCGTCGGTGCCAGCCGATCCGCTTATCACCAACGCGCCGAGCAAAAACGCTCGCATGAAGAATGAATGGGTCTTGGTGTCCATGGCAAAGTCCTGCCCTCCATACCGGACGCGAGCCTGATTCGCACGCACTTTCTTCAAGGTTGTCAGCGCGCCTCTCGCTCGCATTCCACGCAACGCTTCACATCGGCCGGTTTACCGACGGTTCAGGACGAAAAACATGTCGTGGGTTTGAGATTTCCGCGCCGTGGTGTAGCGTAGCCGTCATGATGAACATCACGGATGTGCTGGCTGTGGAGCATGTGACCTTTTGCGCCGTGTTCGACCAGATCGAGCGCGTCCTGCCAAGTCTCAGGACACGGGCCGAGATCCAGATGTTGGTTGGCCTGGTGGAATCGCTGCTGCGCGACCACGGCGACGCGGAGCAAAACCTGGCGTATCTGGCCCTCGATCATGTTCTGAAGGAACGGGGCCAACTCGACCAGCTCTACCAAGACCACAAAGAAATGGATGTCCAACTGAAGCACGTGCGCCGAGCGCGCACGGTTGCGGAAGCGCGGCGTTTGCTACGGGCGGTGCTGGTCGCGTCGCGCGAGCACTTCCGGCGCGAAGAGCGGACGATTTTCCCGCTGATGCAAAAGGTCCTCCAGAGCGAAACGTTGGAGAAACTGGGCGAACTCTGGGTGCGACAACAGAGGAGTCTGGCGAGCCGCGCAACTTCACGCAGCCGTGATTTGTAGCCGGCCTCACCTGGGGCGCGGACTTGGTATCAGCGTGTCCCCTTCGCCAGCCAACCCCATGAAACCAGCCGCCATCATCCTCGCCGCGCTCGTAGTTGCGACGGCATTTGGGCAAGCCTGGCGCGAGCGGCTTTCGCCGGTCGAGCCGGGGCCGTTTCCGCTGCCGCGACCGCTGCGCGCGAGTTACCGGTTCGGCTGGGGTGTGTTTACGGCGGCCACCGCGGAGGGAGGCTTGTCGTGGACAGACACGGGTTTGCTGCGATTGGACGCGAAAGGCAGGACCGTCGGCCCGGCGCGGTTGTTGTGGCGTATGGACGCGGAACTCACCTCGCTCTGCCAGGCGGCGACGTTGCGGCCCGTCAGCGATACCTTCACCGAGGTTTACCGGGACGAGACGCGCAGGACGAAGGTCGTTTACGACGACGCCGGCGTGACGCGGACGCGGCAATCCACCGGCGACGATCGCGTGAAGACCAAGCGGTTCGATCTGCCCAATCTCTTCGACCTGCCGACGGCGCTGTTGTGGCTGCGCAGCCAGCGATTGCAAGCGGGCGACACGCACCGTTGCGTCATTTATCCGGACTCGACGGCGTATGTGGCGGAAATGGAGGTTGCCGGCAAAGAACGGCTTGCCGTCGCAGGCAAACGTTACGAAGCCATCAAGGTCGGGTTGCGGCTGCACGAGGTGAACCGGAAGCGCGAACTGGCGCCCCACGACAAATTCAAACACGGGTTCGGCTGGCTCTCAGATGACAGCGACCGCCTATTGCTCAAAGTGGTCGCGGATGTGTTCATCGGCAGCGTGTGGATGGAATTGACCCGAGTGGAGTTTGACCGCCCCGCCAGCCACGCTTCAGACTAGCAAGCTGTTGAAAAAGGGGATTTTTTCGCACCGCGACGTTCTGATGGATGCATTTTCGTCCAGTTATGTGTGAGCGAGCACGGATTGCCGCCCGTTCCAAGCGTGCCATCCGTAGCCGTGGTGCGGCAAAACTCCGTGTTACCCAAGCCCCCATGCGCAAGAAGGTCGTTACGTCAAAAGTCGGTGTTACCCGGGCATCCCGCCTCTGCAGGACGAAGGAAGCCGGTGGCCAGCGGCCGTCCAACCTCCTCCATCCCGTTCTCTGGGTGCTTGAGTTTTTCCCGCATCGTGCGTTTGAGTTCAAGCTCGAAGGAGTTGATCTGTTTCATCTGCCGCTGAATGTCGCGGTGCAACTTGAACGGGTTAAGCCGCTCATGCAGGGCTTTGAGCTCCGTCTTCTTTTCCTCCGTCAACTGGGATGCGGCCAGCACGCGCACCAGCGGGGTTTGGGCATCACCATCTTGTGGTAGGGCCGGGAGCGGGTCAACAGGATGGGCCTGGGCCGCTGGCACGTCCAGGCCACCACGTGATGGTTGATGAACTCGCCACCGTTGTCCGCATCCAACCCCAAAAGCGCAAACGGCAGGCAGGCTTCCAAGTCCTGCAACTGCCTCAAAGTGCAATGCCGGCCGCGGTTTTCC
>JAOACV010000299.1 GCA_026417675.1 Verrucomicrobiia bacterium | reverse complement strand
GGCGTAATCTCGGGCGATCATGTTGTAGTTGGCAATGTTCTTTTCGGCGTGACCGCTCTGGATCATGTTGAAGTCCAGCCACGGCTCCTCGTGAACCATGTCGGCGGAGTGTTTGCCGCCCATCGGATGAAACGTGATGAGATGCGCGCCGCCGTCACCCGCGCGCAGGCCAGATGCCATCGAGCGGATGATCTCGCGCTGCTCGTCGCTCTCGATGGCGCGGTCGCCGCCGAGAATCCAGATGACGTTGGCGTTGCGGTAGCGGCGGGCAAGCCACTCGCAATAGGCTCGGGCGTTTTGCGGAGTAAAAATCTCCGGGCCTTTGCCCCACCGCTTGTTCCATTTTTCGCCCCAAGTGGGCAACATGCCGACCCAGAGGCCGAGTTTGTTGGCGCGGCGCGTGATCCAGTCCACGTGCTGGAAATACTCCTCGACCGGCTGCGTTGGGTCGTCATTGCGCAGCGGCAGGTGGCCGTAGGCATTTGGCACTCGCAACCCGTCGAACTCGGCGAGCACGACGGCCTGGATGACCGTGAATCGTTGCTCAGCCCGCGTGCGCAGGTAGAAGTCGGCCTCCTCGCGCGTCAGGCAGTGGAAAAGCTCCCATGCCGTGTCGCCCAGATAGAAAAACGGTCGTCCGTCGGCATGAATGAGGAACCGCCCGTTGTCGCAGACACGCAAAGTCGCCGTGCTGGCGGTCGCCGCCAAGACGAAGCAACACACGGGAAGGCGAAATTTCATCGGGACACGACCGGCTGATTATTCGGACGGCCATCGCGGTAGAACAGGACGCGACGGTTGGCAATCTCGCAGCCGACCCGGTCGGCGGCTTCAATCAGCGTCACCGGGAGACGTTCACCAAGCTGCATGACCGCCAGGAACAAATCCTCCTCCGCCGCTTTCTTGGGGGAAACTTCCACGCGCCAGCCGTTGGATTGCGCAGAATCTCCGGCGGCCTTTTTTCTTCCCGATTTCCTTTCAACCGGATCATTCTCGTAATTGGCGCCGAAGACCCAAAACTCTTTGCCGGGGCCGCCGACTTTTTCGAGCGCGGCGTTTCCTGCCGTCGGCAACAACACGTCGAGCGTGAGCCGGTCGGCGCTGGCTGAGGCGCCCTTGATCTGCGGTTCTTCGAGCGTGTGGAGCAACCAGAATTTCTTGAACGCGGGATTGGCGCTGACGACGCGATCAAAAACGATGAGCGCCACCGGGGTGCGGTCGTTGCGCAGATTTAGAAACAGGAACGAGCGGATGACTTGTTTGACTTTCCGGCTGTAGGCGGCGGTGATGTCGCCTTGCAGGAACGCGAAGTCATCGCCGCTTCCGTGAGCGAGGACTTCGCCGGTGCGATAACCGTTTTGGGGGTCGAGCAATTGTTCGATCGTGCGCGGCTCCTTGCGTCCGCCGGGCAGGCGCTGGCCGCCGTCGTTGCCGTAGCCGCTGCCGAATTCTTCCTTTGGGTCGTAAATGAGCAGCGCGTTGTGTGCGATGGTGCGCCAGTAGTAGTTGCGGCAATGCGGGCTGCCGTATTTGCCAGAGGAGCCTTGGTAGCGGCCGGAGTCAATGGCCTGTGGGCCTTGGTAGTAAATCTGGAACGCGCCGGCGTCCATGTGCTGGTGATTGGTAAAATTGTATTCGTTGATTTTCATCTCGGCGATGACCGCGTCCTTGCCCCAACTGGTGCGGGCAATCATCCAGCCGAACGGCGACCCGAAATAGCGCGTCAACGGCAGCGATTCAATCGGCTTCGGTTGCAACGTCGTGTCGCGCCAGAGGAACTCAAAAATTTCTGTGCCTTCCCGAACGCCTCCGTGTTGGAGAAAATGGCTCAGCAACACGCCGTCGCGATAGTAACTGGCGGTCAGAAGCGTGCCGATGCCCGTGCTCCACGCATTGCCGCGTCCCTCGGCTTCCGTGTCGCCGGCGCGCATTCGCTGGCCGTCGGGCCGGGTCGAATACACCCACAGATACGGCACAAAGCGTTGTTCCGGGTTATAGACGTTGCCGAAACCGAGCCGGTCGAAGATGAACAGCGGAAACGTGTCCCAGCCGAAACGATACGGGCCATAGGAAGAGCCTTGGTGGTAGGCGTGACCGTTGTAGAACCAGTTGCGGGCCGGCAGGTGTTCGCGGAAAAACCGTCCAGCGGCGAGCCGATACATTTCGGGAAACTCGTCATAAATGGCGATGCCGGCAGAAATCATGTCGCGCATGATCATCGCCTCGGAAGCGTGCCCGGTGACCGAGCCTTGTCGTGTGGGCGGATAACCGCACTCCTGCGTTTTGGCGAGGCGAACCAGTTCCTTGATGAACGCGTGTTTCTCGGCGTCGCTGAGCAACGCATGACACCAGTCATAAACGATCGCGCCGGTGACCATCATCCGACCCGTATAGCGGCAGGCATCCTGTTGGTCCGGCAACTCACACTTCTGGAGCAACGGCAGCGTCACCTCGATGGTGGCGCGTCCCAGCGTGCGGTTTTTGGTGACGAGATAGTGCAGGGCGTCCCATTCGACTTTGAATTGCGGCGATCGTTTGGCTATTTTTTGCAATTGTTGAACGACCGGCCGCAGCACCGGGTCGTTGAGCCGCGCCGCCAACTGCGCCGCGTGCGCCGCACGCAAATAAAGCCGTGGATGTTCGCAGGGCGGGATGGGAGGTTCGCCGGCAACTAGCGAGCTGGCCGCGGCGCTAACTGCCGCAAGATACGAGAAGCGGCTGATGCTCATCGAAGTTGCCGGCTGAGCTGGGCGATGAGTTCCTTGTGCTCCGGTCGATTCGCGAGATTTGTCATCTCGCCGGGATCATTGTCGTGGTCGTAAAGTTCGACGCCGGCGCGGCCTTCGTCCCATTCGGTATAACGCCACCGCTCGGTGCGGATACTGCGTCCCATGATCGGTTTGGCCATGCTTTTGCGCTTTTTCTGTCCCGGCGTCGGGGCGGTCGCCACGTTCGCGCCGCGCGTGACCTGCGAGAAGGCCGCGTGTTTCCATTCGGCTTGGGGATTCTCGATGAGCGGGCGCAGGCTATGGCCTTCGGTTTTTTTGTCGGCGGCGATACCGCAAATGTCCGCGAGCGTCTTGTGCAGCGAGACCAGTTCGACAGGTTTGCGGCAAGTCGAACCGTTAGCTTTGTTGCCGGGCACGGAGATGATGAGCGGCACGCGAACGGACTCCTCGAAAATGCTCATCTTCTGCCAAAGGTTTTTTTCGCCGAGATGGTAGCCGTGGTCGCTGTGGAACACGACGACGGTCTTGTCGGTCAATTGCAGCCGGTCAAGCGCGGCCAGCAATTTGCCCGTTTGCGCGTCCATGAAGCTTACAGAGGCGGCATACGCCTGGATCGCCCGGCGGCGGAGGTCGTCGTCCATGCCAAGCTCCTCTTTCTTTTGCGTGGCGAGCGCAGGCGAGGGAAACAACTCGGCGAGGTTGGCGGGAATCAGCGGCAGCCGGATGCCAGCCAGCGGATAGAGGGTGAACCACGGCTTCGGGGCGACGTAAGGCGTGTGCGGCCGATAGAAGCCGACGGCGAGATAGAACGGCTTGCCGCTCCTCGCGCAGGTTTCGAGCATCTCAATGGCTGCGGCAGCGCCCTTCCCGTCGGTCTGCTCCTCGTCAGTGCCCTCTGCCGCCAGCCAGCTTAGACGCCCGCCCAGTTCGTTGAGCGCAGCAGCCTTGACGGTGGTTGTGCGCGTCTCGCCAGGGGCGAGGTGGATACGCTCGATCATCGTGTAGTCGTCCACGTCCCGGCCCTTGGGATTAACGACCTTCTCCCAAGACGCCGGGTCGTCAAGGCCGTCGGTGCCGATCTGCGTGGGCACGCCGTAGTGATAAAGTTTGCCAACGCGCGCGACGCTGTAACCGGCCTTCTGGAAACTCTGCGGGATGCTCACCGCGTCCGGCAAAGTCTCGCGAAAGTGTGTGCGGTTCTCATAGACCTTCGTCGTGTCCGGCCGCAATCCCGTCATGAACGACGCGCGCGACGGGTTACAGAGTGGGAACTGACAGTAGGCGCGGTCGAACTTCACGCCGCGCGCGGCCAGCCGGTCAATGTGCGGCGACTTCACCATCGAGTCGCCGTAACAACCAAGCCGGTTGTTGAGGTCGTCTGAGACGATGTGCAGAACGTTGAGCTTTCTTAGTTCACCCGCACGCGCCAGACAACCGGGGATCGTCAACAGCACAAGCGCGGCGAGGACGCCTCTCCTGAAGAGAGTGATTAGATTCATGATGCGCGAATTGTGCATGCTTTAACACCAAACGCAACAGATTGATTCCCTTTCGCCAAGGGTCCCGCTTTTTTCTTTGCTTAGGAGCCTACCGGATTTAGGTGTAAGTCCCGTGATCACGAGCTGAGTGTTCTTGATCTCAAAAAGTGTTGGAAACGCTTCAAAATTTGGGGCTGGCCAAAAGGGCCGAGCGCAGTCAGCCCTAGGGTCATCAAATACCTAAACCCCACTACTGCTGTCTCTTATACACATCT
>JAOACV010000298.1 GCA_026417675.1 Verrucomicrobiia bacterium | reverse complement strand
TGCCGATGGCCAGCACCAGGCCGAAGAGCGAGAGGTTGTTCAATGAGAACCCCATCATGGCCATCGCCGCAAACGTGCCGATGAGCGACACCGGCACGGCCAACAGCGGGATGAGCGACGCGCGCCAGTTTTGCAGGAACAACACCACGACGATCACGACGAGGATCATCGCCTCGATGAGCGTCTTCACGACGGCGCGAATGGACTCGCGAATGAAGATGGTGGTGTCGAACTCGATGCGGTATTCCAGACCCGGCGGGAAATCCTTCGACATCTCCTTCATCGCCTCAGCGACGGCGTCGCGCGTCTCGATAGCGTTGGACCCGGGCAATTGGAAAATGGCCACGACCACCGACGGGATGCCGTCGAGATAGTCGCGCAGATTGTAGTCGTTCGCGCCGAGTTCGACCCGCGCCACGTCGCGCAGGCGTGTCACTTGGCCGTCCGGGCCGGTCTTGAGGATGACGTTTTCGAATTCCTCCGGCGTGGAGAACCGGCCCTTGGTTTGGGCCGTGAGTTGGAAGAGGTTGTCCGCCGGCTGCGGCGGCTGGCCGAATATGCCGGCGGCGACCTGCACGTTTTGCTCGCGGATGGCGTTGACGATCTCGGAAGCGGTGAGGTTGCGCGAAGAGGCTTTGTTCGGGTCAATCCAGATGCGCATCGAGTATTCGCTGACGCCAAAGATGCGCACGTCGCCGACGCCCGGCAGACGCGCGAGGCGATCCTTGACGTGCAGAAAGGCGTAGTTGCCCATGTAGAGGTCGTCGTATTTGCCGCTGGGCGAGATCAGGTTGACCATCAACGTGATGCTCGGCGCGCGTTTCATGGTCGTGACGCCCAGCCGGCGCACTTCCTCCGGCAGTCGCGGCAGGGCGGTGTTGACGCGATTCTGCACCTGCACCTGCGCCATGTTGAGGTCGGTGCCGGTCTTGAACGTCACCGCGAGGCGCAACTGGCCGTCGCTGCCGCACGCGGAGGTCATGTAGAGCATGCCCTCGACGCCGTTGATCTCCTGCTCCAGCGGCGTCGCCACCGTCGCCGCCACCGTCTCGGCGCTGGCACCCGGATAGTTGGCAAACACGAACACCGTCGGCGGGGTGACTTCGGGATACTGGGAGATCGGCAGGGTCAGCAGCGCCGCCAAACCCAACACCACCGTGATGATGGACAACACCCCGGCGAAGATCGGCCGGCGGATGAAGAAGTGTGAGAATTTCACAGGCGTAATGAGCGAAACGTGAAATCAATGCTTTGCCGTCGCCGCGGGCACAGGACCCTTTGGCGACGCTTCCACAACCTCGACCTTGGCGCCAGGCCGCTCCATCATCAGACCGTTGACCACCACGCGGTCTTGCGGAGTCAATCCCTTGGTCACGGCGCGCATTGCGCCGTGTTGACGGTCTACTTCGATGGGGCGGGGTTCGACGACGCTGTCCTTGTTGACGACCATGACGAACTTGTTGCCCTGGTCGGAGCCGATGGCGACCGCCGGCACGAGCAACGCCTGCACGGGCGGCCCGGCCGGCACGCGGACCTTGGCGAACATGCCTGGCACCAGCGCGCGATCTGGGTTGGCGAACGTGCCGCGCATCCGGATGGTGCCGGTCCTGGCGTTCACCTGATTGTCGAAGAAATCCACGCGGCCCTTGTTCGGGAAACCTTCCTGGTTCACCAACGCAAGTTCGCACGGGAGCGGCGCGTTTTTCACCGAGGCGCTGTGGGCGCGGTATCGCAGGAAGGACGCTTCGTCCGCGTCAAAGTAGCAATATACCGGGTCCATGCTCACCATTGTGGCCATGATGGTTCCCGGCACCATGCCTCCGCCCTGCACGAGATTGCCCACCGTCACTAGGCGTCGGCCAATCCTCCCGTTGATGGGCGCTTTGATTTGTGTGTAATCGAGGTTGAGTTGCGCGGCGGCTTCCGTGGCCCTGGCCGCCGCCAGCGCCGCCTCCGCCTCGCGCAAGGCCTTGCTGCGGCTGTCGTATTCTTCCTCGGAAATCGCCTTCGTGCCTCTCAGGCCTTCGACGCGCCTCAGATCGTTGCGGGCCAGTTCGACGCGCGTCTCCGCGCGCTGGCGCTCGGCCCGCGCACGGTTCAATTCGGCCTGATACGGTCTCGGATCAATCACAAACAGCAAGTCACCTGCCTTCATCTCCGCGCCGTCCTCGAAATGAATGGACTCGATGTAGCCTGACACCCTCGGCCGAATCTCCACCATCTCCACCGCCTCAATGTGGCCGGGATACTCGTCCCAGTTGGTGACCGTGCCGACCTGCGGATATACCACCGTCACCTTCGGCGTTGGCGGGGCAGGAGGCTGTGGACGGGAGCACGCGGTGAGCGCCAAGAGGATGAGTAACAGCCAGAGTGGAATCGAGAGTTTCATGTTGGTTTAAGAGTCGGCGGGAGTGATTAAACCCGGTCTCGTGCGTTCGGGCGGCGTTTGCCGCATCGGGAGGCGGGACCTGTGCGAGAGACCGCCGGCGCGCGGAAGCCGGCCGCGAAGCAAGCAACCATCTGGGCCAGTAGTGTGTTCATGTCCGCCGGATTGCACATCCCGCCGGTGATCCGCTCCAATTTTGCTGGGTTGCAGAGCACGAAAGCAAACGCTCCCCAGATAAACTCAAACCGCCAAAGGATGTCCGCTTCGGGCAACTCAGGCGCGCTGCGATGGATGCGCTCCAGATAAGCCTGCCGCACCTCGCGGAACTGGCCCCGAAAAAGTTCTTGGATTCGCGGATCGGGGTCCGACGCGATCCTTCCGATCAGCCGCATGACCGTGCGGCCTTGGGGTGCGGCGGCAGTGGCCAAGCGCAGCGCCGGCCGCAGCATCGTTTCCAAAATCTTCTCCATCGGCAGGGGATAGCCTTGCGCTTCCTTGTCCAGTTTTTGAAGGGCCTCCCAATGCTCGTCGCGCAGCGGTCCGAACCGTCGCTCGAACACCGCCGCCATCAGCCCTTCTTTGGAGCCAAAGTAGTAATAGACCGTCGCCAAGTTTACTCGCGCAGCCTGCACGATCTGGCGGAGCGACGCTCCCTCGAAGCCCAGGTCGGCAAACGCCCGCTCCGCCGCGTCCAAGATCCGCGTCTTCCGGCTTTGTTCCGATGGTTGACTCATGTGATTGAACGTTTGTTTGACATTGAACAAACGTTTGATAATCCCTCTTTGGGAGATTGTCAAGCGAGCGTTTCCTGGGTCTCGTCTCCGTCCCCCTCCTTTCCCCGCTTGACGTTTCGAGGCGTTCGCGTAAGCTGCGGCGCGCTTTACGGCGGCGCGTGGCAGCGCCGGCAGTGGAAGCGACGCGCGCCGAGGTGCGCGTGGTCGGGGCGGTAGCTCAGCTTGGTAGAGCTGCGGCCTTTTAAGCCGTAGGTCCAGGGTTCGAGTCCCTGCCGCCCCACCATACCCGCTCAGATCATGCCCATCACGCTGTTGCGCACCGCGACGGGTTCGCGCATCGCGCCGGCGGTGCGGACCAAATGACGACGCCCCCGATCAAACAACGCATCCAAGCGCTGCTTCAGCGTCCGGGTGACTCGCGCGTATTCGTTGGAGCGACGCGCCACCTCGACCAGGAATTGGATCATCTTTTGCACGTCGCCGATGTCCACATACTCTTCGCGAATGTGTTCGCCCGGGCCGAGGTTGTGGTAGTTGCCCAGCGCCAGACAGGCGGCGCCGGCGCGGAAGCCGTAATGGTGAAACACCGCGCTCTCGCAGGTGCCGCCGTCCATCAGGCGTCGTTGATAGGTGAACCGGCGGTCGGCCCTGGCGAGCCGCGCCGCAACGTTTTCCAGGAACATCGTCACGCGCGCGTCGAACGTCGTCACCCGATCGCCGACGCGCACAATCGGCCCCTGGCCCGCGGGCGCGTGGGGTAGCTCCTTGCTTGTCTCCACGCCGATGACGATGGCCGAGCGCGGAAGGAGCCGCGATTTGACCAGCCCCATCGCGCCGTTAAACCCAACTTCCTCGGCACGGGTGAACACCGCATCCACAGCGGCGGACACGCGGTGCCGCACCAGTTCTTCCAACAACGCCAGTAACACCAGGCAGCCCGCCAGATCATCGCAGCCCCGCGACCGGATTAGATGGCTGTCGCTGCGCATCGGAGCGAGGTCCCACATGCCAAAATCGCCGCGCCGGGCCGGGCCTTTCACGTGGAGCCGCACCAGTTTCTCCTTGCTCCAATCCACGTCCGGCACCGACCAGATGCGCGCGCGCCGTTCGCCGTCGGGACCGAAGAGCCGCACGCGGACGCCGGGCCGGAAGTATTCGCGCGGCACGCCGCCCAGAAATCGCGTCATGACGAAACTGCCCGCCGCCTCCTCCAGCACCTCGAACCCCGGATGGTCCATGTGGGCGACCATTTGATATTCGACTTCATGGTCCCCATGGAGCTCGGTATAGATGCCTTCTACTTTACCGACCACCACAAGGAAGATAATACGGATATCGAATGGATGGAAAAGGACAGGGTTATATAT
>JAOACV010000297.1 GCA_026417675.1 Verrucomicrobiia bacterium | reverse complement strand
CGACCGGCTCCTCCAATTGCGCAACGGCAGGCTGGTGTTGCCAGTGGCGCGGGCAGTAGGTCGTGTTGAAGGTGACCGCGACGAGGCGCTCGTGTTCTTTAGCGACGACGGCGGCGCAACGTGGAAGCGGTCCCAGGCCGCGCAGATTCCCGATGGGCCGCGCGGCATGGCAGAGCCGTGCGTCATTGAGTTGAAGGATGGTCGTCTGCTGATGCTTGCGCGCGGCGGCCTCGGCGCACTGTTGAAATCGTATTCGAGCGATGGCGGACAGACTTGGACGCCGGGCACACGCACGACGCTTGTCTCGCCGCTCAGTTCGTTCACATTGCATCGTCTGCCAGACTCGCGGCTGATTGTCTTTTACAATCACGCCGTGCCGTATGAGCACGGCGGCGCGTTCCCGCGCAACCCGCTCTGCTACGCGGTGTCCTCGGATGAAGGCGACAGTTGGAGTGCGCCGACCGTCATTGATGACACGGGCGTTGCGGACGGCAACGACGGGAAGCCCTCTCTGCAAATCGTTTATCCGGGCGCGGTCTTTCTGAAAGAAGGCATCCTGCTTTTCTACAGCCGGCACTTGACGATGAACAGGTGGAAGGCAAGTCCGGGCGAAAAGTTCACTTGGAGCGAGGCTCAACGCGCCCAAACCGGCGGCGTAACCTGCCTGTTGGCTTACCCGCCGCTTGACAAACAAAGCGTTTACGATGTGTGCATCTACGGCGGCACGTCGGGCGGAGTCGTGTCGGCGGTTCAAGCGGCGCGAATGGGCAAATCAGTCGTGATCATCGAGCCTGGTTACCATCTCGGCGGTATGATGGCCAGCGGGCTGAGCTGGACGGATGTCGGCAGCGCCGAGAGAGCGAAGCTCTTTGGCGGTTTGGCGCGAGAAGTCTTTCAACGCATCGGCAAACATTACGGACAGAATCCGCAAACAGTCTTTGATGTAACCGCTCCAGAAAGCGGAGATCGCTCGCGACGCGGCGTGGACTTCATTCGCCCGCCGTCGCTGGCTTTCGAACCAAAGGTGGCCGAGAAAGTTTTTAACGAGCTGGTTCAGGAGACCGGCGTAATTGTGCGTTTCGGGCTGAGGTTGGAATCGGTGACCAAAGAAGGCGCGCGTTTGAAAGAACTGAGGCTGAGTGATGGCAGCCGGGTCGCAGCGAAGGTTTTCATTGATGCCACCTACGAGGGCGACCTGATGGCTCGCGCAGGCGTCAGCTACACCTATGGCCGCGAAGCCAACTCCCAATACGGCGAGAAGGGCAACGGCGTGCGCGGTTCGCAGCACGGTCCAGCAAGCGGGAAGTTCACTGTGAAGGTAGATCCCTTCGTGAAACCCGGCGACCCGTCCAGCGGCCTGTTGCCATTGATTCAGGGCGCCGCTCCCGAACCGCTAGGGTCGGCGGACAAACGCATCCAGTCCTACAACTACCGCCTCTGCTTGACCGACGATCCGGCCAATCGTGTGCCGTTGCAGCCGCCCGCAAACCACGACTCCGCGCAATGGGAACTGCTCGGCCGCTACATCGAAGCCATGAAAGCCAGCGGCTCGCGCCTTACGCTCCGCTCCTTTTGCAAATACGATCCGTTGCCCAACCGCAAGTACGACTTCAACAACCGCGGCCCCATCTCCACCGACATGCTCGGCGGCGCCGACCGCTGGCCGGAAGCCACTCCGTCAGAACGGGCGCAAATCGCCAAGGCGCACGAGGATTATCTTCGCGGTTTCTTCCACTTTCTGCGCACCGACCCGCGTGTGCCGGAAAACGTCCGCGAAGAGGTTTCGCGCTTCGGACTACCGCGCGACGAGTTTCCCGACAACGCTCATTGGCCGTATCGGCTCTACGTCCGCGAAGCGCGGCGCATGGTGAGCGACCTTGTTATGACCGAGCACCACATCCGCAACAAGGAAGTTGCGCCAAAACCCATAGCGATTGCCACTTACCCGATGGACATCCACGCGGTGCGACGCGTTTATCAAAACGGCCAGCTTTACAACGAAGGATTTGGCGACGGCGGCGGCAAACCCGCGCCCATCGGTTACGGCGCAATCGTCCCGAAACGTCACGAGTGCGAAAACCTGTTTGTCACCTTCGCGATCTCGGCGTCGCATGCAGCCTTTGGCAGCATCCGCATGGAACCGGTCTTCATGGTCATCAGCCAAAGCGCAGGCACCGCCGCAGTTTTGGCGATCAACGACGCTGTGCCCGTGCAAGACGTGGATTACGCGAAACTGAGGACATGCCTCTTAGCGGACGGACAAATCCTCGATCCCGCAACTGCAACACCCGCGGGACCAACGAAGGGAAACGCTAAGACTCGTCCCGCCCAAGGCATCCTCCTTGATGACACGGATGCGAAACTCACCGGCGTTTGGGCCGTTAGCAGCAAAATCACGCCTCTGGTTGGCGCGGCCTACCGCACAGCCGACCGCAAGCAGGAAGCTGTTGCCATCTTCACGCCGGAAATTCCGGAAACGAGCCGCTACGAAGTGCGCCTGCTTTACGTGGCGGCCAGCAATCGCGCCACCAACACCGCCGTGACCATCCGTTGCTCCGACGGCGAGAAAACCGTGGTCATCAATCAACGCCTGCCGTGCCTAGAGGACGGTATTCCGCGTGCGCTGGGCGTTTTCACGTTCGCCAAGGGGAAGTCCGGCTCCGTCCAAATCTCGAACACAGGCGCGAATGGCTACGTCGTCGTGGACGGACTGCAATTGGTTCCCGAATCCGCCGCCAAAACGGAGCGCGCCACGAAGTCCAAAGCCGGTTTTTCGGCAAAAATTACTCCGTCGCAACCGAAGGTGAAAATCCCGCCGCCGATGTTGCTCAAGAGCGCCGCCAAGCCGCAAGACGTTGATGGCAAAAGCTATGACCTTGTCGTGATCGGCGGCACGCCGGGTGGCATTGCCTGCGCCGTGCGGGCGGCACGAGAAGGATTGCGCGTGCTACTGGTGAATCACACACAACATCTCGGCGGCTTCATGACCAGCGGCGCGGGTGGCTGGGAAGCGGCTTACGACGGGCTGCGTTCGCCGCTTTACGGCGAGATGCGCACAGGTGCGACCGAATACTATCGCAAAACCTACGGCGAAGGCTCGCAGCAGCATTTGGCCTCGATGCCAAGCAAGAAAAGTCGGGCACACATTGATCGCGCAAAAATCGAGCCGCGCATCGCCGAGATGTTGTTCAATCAAATGGTCGAGCGCGAAAAGACTCTGACAGTATTGCTCGGCCACATCGTAGCCAAAGCCGAGCGCGAAGGCGCGCTGCTGAAACGTGTCACACTCAAACCGATGCGCGGCGAAGGCGCTGTCACGGTCAGCGCGAAAATCTTTGCCGATGCCATGTATGAAGGCGATTTGATGGCCGCCGCCGGTGTGACGACGCGCATCGGACGCGAAGCGCGCAGCGAATACAACGAACCGCACGCTGGGATCATTTTCACGAAACATCGCCCGAAAGCGCCCGGCCAGCGCGGTTTCCCAAAGGATGCCGACGAAGGCCGTTTGAACATCCGCTATTTCGGTCACGCCACCGGCGAGATTGTGGAAGGTCCCAACAGCGGCAACGCCGATAACTCCGTCATGGCCTACAACTACCGGCTCATCCTCCCCCGCGCCCCCGCCAACAAGATCATGATCTCGAAGCCCGCCACTTACGATTCGGCCATTGCCAAAGCAGCGGCGGGCGGCGGATTCGTCCCAAACCTGCCGAACAACAAAGTTGCGTGGAACGGTGGGCGACTCATCGGTCCGCAAAACGATTATCCCGCCGGTGATTGGCCGACGCGCGAGGCGATTTCACGCCGTTACCTCGACGCGATGTTGATGCGTTTGTGGTGGCTGCAAAATGATCCAACGGCTCCTGCCGATGAACGCAAAAAATTTGCCGGCTACGGACTCGCTGCCGACGAGTTTCCCGACAACAATCACGTGCCCTATGAAATCTACGTCCGCGAAGCCCGCCGATTGGTGGGTCGTTACGTTTTCAAGGAGCAGGACAACAAGATTGCCGACGGCATTGCGCGGACACCAATTCATCCCGATAGCGTCGCCATTACCGACTGGCCGTTGGACTCAGTGGCCTGTCTTCCCAAGGACGGCATCTTTTTCCTTGCGGAAGAATCGCGTCCGGCACAGGTGCCATACCGTTGTCTGTTGCCGAAGGAGCTGGACAACCTGCTGGTTCCCGTCGCGCTATCCGCGTCGCATGTCGGCTGGGGCGCGATTCGTCTGGAACCGGTCTGGATGCAAACCGGCGAAGCCGCCGGGTTTGCCGCCGCGCTGGCGGTGAAAAACAACACGACACCTGCCGCGCTCGACTCTGATTTGCTCGTGCGGACACTAGTCAAGAACCGCGTGATGGTCAGTTTCTTCAACGACGTGGACGTCACTTCCGATGATCCGCGCATCCCTGCCGCCCAATACCTCGGCACCAAAGGTTTCTTCAGTGATTACGATGCCTGTCTTGATGAACCTGTGAGCGAT
>JAOACV010000296.1 GCA_026417675.1 Verrucomicrobiia bacterium | reverse complement strand
GCCCAAACACAGCGCCAACCTTTGCACGCCAGGGGCCAGATCTCCTCCCAAGTCCACACCAACCAGCGCCAGCAGCTGCGGCACTCGCGGCCGACGCCGAGTGTGACGTCCAACAGGGTCACGCGCCCCGAGAGCAACACGATCAACAGAAGCACCACTAGGATGTTCATGCCGTAAATTACCACGACTGAAAACAGCCAGCCGTGCCGTCGCAGGTCCGCCTGGCTCCTGCGCAGGGCCGCTAGGGTGTAAGTGGCGTGGAAAGTCCACGTAAACCCGACGACATAGAACAGCAGCGGCGCAAACGGCCGCACGTCGCCCCAGAGGCTGGCCAGATGGAACAGGCCGATTGCCAGCAGCGTGTAGAGCGGGAAGAAATAAGGCGCGAGGGTCACCAGCCAGTTGGACCGGCTTACGATGACCTCGCCGCTGGTGGTGCCAGCGCGAAAGTTGCGGACCCTGCCGAGCATCAGCAACGTCCACACCGCGTGGGTCAGCTCGTGGCCGATGATATAGGCGCGTGCGGACGGGCTGAGCCAGGCAAGAGTAGCCAGCCAGGAGCCGGACCCCAGCGCCAGCCACAGGAACGAAGTGGCCGCCAGCGACTCCCGCACGCAAACCAGGGCCGCCGCGACACGCCATAGCGTCAGTGTCAGCGCCACACAAGGCACCAACAAGGCAAGGGCGATTACGAACTTGAGCGGTTTCATTGGCTCAGCATCATCGCCAAAGCCCCCGCAACGTTCGAGGCGGATCGCGTTCTCCGAACGCGATCATCCGCGGAAGCCCGCTGCATCGGGTTCGGGCAACGCCATCCAGCCGCGGCAAAACGATCCTGCGGCAGCTTTGACCGCGTTGGCGTGATCGGCGGACGGCCTGGGATTGCCGTGCCGGTGATTGCAGTTGACTTGTCGAGGTTGTTGACTAGCATTCCCGGTTTCAAATCCGGAACTCTCAGGAGCATTGTAGCGTATGGCAAACACAGCATCGGCCGCCAAAGCGGCCCGCGCCAGCGAGCGCAAACGACTGCGCAACCGCGCGGTCAAGACCGGCCTGCACAACTTGAAGAAAAGATACCTCGGACTGATCAGCGCGGGCCAAAAAGACCAGGCGGCAACCTTGTTTTCGCGCATGTCCTCCGCGCTCGACAAAGCCGCCAAGCGGGGTGTGATCCATCCCAACAAGGCCGCGCGGCAGAAATCGCGGCTGGCGTTGCGGCTTGCGGCGCTGAAGCAGTAACCCCTTCATTCCCTAAATCAGACGGGGCAATCCGCCGCGGCGGGTTGCCCCTTTCGTGTCGCATCGTGGCCTGAGCCATCACCAGGCGTCCACGATGCGGTCGGTGATGCGCTTGGCTAGATCATCAGCCGCCAGCGGCATTGCCTGTCGTTCCGCCTGCGCCAGATCGTCGCCGAAGAAATAGGATGTCGTGCCGGCGATGTGGGTATCGAAGATCCGTTTTCCCGTGCGGTTGTTGGTCAACACCACGTGCGCCGTCACGACCAACTGGTATTGGCTCGGCACGTAAGCATTGTGGATGTTGTAGCGCACGGGCGTCCGCTGCCAGCTTACGATTTCTCCCGTTAACGTCGCATCGGCGGTGTCTTCGGAGACGACGCGGATGGAGCCGTCGCTCTGCAACCGTTTGATGACGGCGTTGGTGATCGGGACCGAAATGCGCGCCTCGGTGGTCTGGTTCTTGAAATTGGGCACCGCCACGGTCTTGATGTCGAGCGTGCTGGTCGGTCCGAGCCGATACGCGCAGCCTCCGCAACAGAGGACTGCGAGCAGCGCGACGGCCAGAGTGGGCGCGATCGCGCCAGACATGGGAGCAGCGTGTTCTCGAAAGGTTTTCATGGCTTGGCTTCGTTGGATGGAGGCGAGTTGAGTGCGGCCAGCCGGCGCAATAACTCCATGCGCGACTGGGCCTGCTGCGCGTAGCTCGATTGCGGGTGACGGGCAATCAGTTCGTTGTAATAGACTAGGGCCGAGCTGAAGTCCTTTTGTTTGTCGTAGTAGTGGGCCACCTCGTAGAGGCCGCGCGCCTGATCCACCTTGACCTTGGTGATGTAGTCGCGCGCGACGGCCACCTTGGAGCCGCCCGGGTATTTGGTGATGTATTCGTTGAACCCGTCCACGGCCTTGTTGGCGTAGCCCTGGTCATACTCTGACTTGCTGGCGGCGCGGTAGTAGGCCAGGCCGACGTTGAAGTAAGCCTCCTCCACCAGCGAGCAGTTCGGGTATTTCTCGATCACTTTCTGGTAAGCCGCCACCGCCTCGTCGTAGCGTTTCTGTTTCTCGCGTGCGTAGCCGATGGCCATCTGTGCCGAGGGCGCGATGTCGCTGTAGGGGGCGTTCTTCAACACCTTCTCGTAAATCTCCACCGCCCGGTCCATCGAAGGCAGCGTGCGAATGCCGAAGAGTTTCACTCGCTCGCCGGCCAGAAACAGGTTGCCGATCTTGTATTGCCGCTGGATGACCTCCGTGAACTTCTCAAAGCCCTGATAGCTCTCGATGACCTTCTGATACGACAGAAACGCTTTGTAGTAATCGCGCTGCTGTTCCTGGCAGTAGCCGATCCGGAACTGCGCCTCCGCCGCGTGGATCGAGGTCGGCCAGCGTCTCAGCAGCAACCGATACGAGCTGATCGCGTCGTCCCACGCCTTGCGCTTCTCGAACTCCAAGCCCTGTTCAATCTGCGCCTTCGGCGACGCGGCCGCCTGTGCCTGCCCCTTGGTTTCCCAGCCCGCGCCCGGCCGATACACGATGGGCGCGGGGGCCGTGGCCGGCCATGCCAGCCACACCGCCAAAACGAGCAATAAAACGAAACTTGAACGACTCATTGCGGGCGGAGAGTAGCGAAGGCGTCGGGGCGTGTCAACCCGCAGCGGGGGCCGCGTAACGGAGTAAAGAATGGAGAAGCGGAGCATCGGGGCGGAACGCGGCTGTTCATGGTTGCCCCAAAACTGTTGTGTCGGCCGTTTCGGGGGAGCCGCGTTCTCCTAAAAGCGGGGCCACACCAACGCGCCAACACGCCAGGAGTCCGCGGCTCAGTTCACCCGCTCGGCGATCTTGTAGTTCAGCACGCGCTTTTTCATCCAGCGCACCGCCAGCAGGTCGTGGAAGCTTTTGAAAAGGCGGTTCCAGACGCCGTATTTGGACTGGCCGGCGAAGCGCGGGTTGTTGGAAACGGGGATTTCGGTGACGGTGTAGCCCTCCATCTTGAAGAGGGTCGGCAGAAAGCGATGCATGCCGCGATAGAGCTTGACCTTGTCCACGCACTCACGCTTAAAGGCGCGGTAAGTGCAACCCGCGTCGCTGATGTTTTCTTCGCTGAGCTTGTTGCGCACCCAGTTGGCGATGCGCGAGGAGGCCACGCGGATGAAATTGTCGCCCTTGCCGCGCACGGCGACGCGAGTGCCGCAGACGACGTCGTAGTGCTTCAAGGCCTCCAGGAACTTCGGCAGGTCGCGCGGATCGTTTTGCAGGTCGGCATCAAGCGTGACGATGTATTGGCCCCTCGCCGCGCGCATGCCGGCCTCGCTCGCGGCGGTCTCGCCACAGTTGTAGGCGAACCGCTGGACGCGCACGCGGGGATCCGCGGCGGCCAGTTCTTTCATGATTTCCCAGGACTTATCTTTGCTGCCGTCGTCGGTGAGGATCAACTCATAGGTCACGCCGAGAGGCTCCAAGGCCTCGCGGATGGCCTTGGCCAGCGGGCGCAGGTTGTCCTCCTCGTTATAGACAGGCACGACGAGGGAGAGGGTGGGGCGGATGTCGGCGGGCATGGGAGTGATTGGCGTCTGGTAATTGGCGGTTGTGATGGATGCGCAACAGTTCGCTGGTTTCCAACTGCCAGTTTTCCAGTTACCTATCGTGCCTTCAAGAACTCCTTGATGCAGTCGCACACATAGGTGACCTGCTCCTCTGTGATCTCGCCGTAGATGGGCAGCGAGAGAATACGTCCAACGATGAACTCGGTCATCGGCAGCGACGGGATGTTCTTATAAAGCTGTTGGATGATCGGTTGCTGGTGGCACGCGACGGGATAATGGATGCCGGGGCTGACGCCCTTGCTAGAGAGGAACTTCTGTAAGCCATCCCGGTCGTTCACTTGGATGACAAACATGTGATACACCGCCTCGCAACCCTCGCGTTCCGGCGGCAACACGACGCCCTTCACATCGGCCAACAGCTTGCGATACAGCGCGACGGCGTTGCGCCGGCCTTGGTTAAGCCGGTCGAGTTCGCGCAGTTGGATGCGGCCCACGGCGGCGTTGATCTCGTTGAAGCGCAGGTTGAAGCCGACCATGTCGTGCCGGAACTTGTCGAGACGGCCATGGTTGCGCAGCTTGCGGACGATATTGGCCAGTTCGTCGTCATTGGTGGTCAGCGCGCCGCCGTCGCCCGCGGTCATGCCGACATTGACGTGCGTGTCGGCGATCTTAGCGTTCGCCATCATGTAGGTGATGTCGCAGAGCGAGGCGAGGGTCGCGCCGAGACCCATAGCG
>JAOACV010000295.1:4232-4511 GCA_026417675.1 Verrucomicrobiia bacterium | reverse complement strand
TACTCTATCCCCATCTTGTTCCGCATGGTCATTGGTTGTGTTTTGCTCCTTGGACTTCATCCCGCGCTGGCTGACGTGCGCTCGTTCGGCGCCAAGGGTGACGGGCTGGCTGACGACACGGCGGCGATTCAGAAGGCCGTGGACAGCAGCGTCGGCCGCGTGAGTTTCCCCAAGGGCGTCTATCGCATCACCAAACCCATTGTCATCGAACTCGACAAGACCGGGTTTACCTCGCTGGTCGGCGACGGTGTCGCGCGGGTGGTCATGGCGGGCGCGGGG
>JAOACV010000295.1:0-4222 GCA_026417675.1 Verrucomicrobiia bacterium | reverse complement strand
TTGGTCGGCACGCACGCCGGCAGTGCCGATCCGGGCCAGTTCAAGCCCAACGTCTGGGAGCGCCAGCGGATGCCGCTGGTGGACGGCATGGAGATCGTCGGCGCACACGAGGAAGCCGACGGGATCGAGGCGACTGGCACGATGCAGCTCACCATCACGCGGACAACGATCCGGAACGCGCGGCACGGCATCCGACTGGCGGTGCGCAACCGCAACGTGCTCATTGCCGATTGCCATATCTATCACAACCGCGGCATCGGGGTGTTCTACGACAACGTGAACCTCCACCAGTCCAACATCAGCGGCTGCCACATCAGCTACAACGCCGGCGGCGGCATCGTTTCCCGCGCGGGCAACGTCCGCAACATCCACATCGGCGCCTGTGACATCGAATGCAACATGGCCACCGACGGGCCGCCAACGGCGAACATCCTGATTGACTGTTCGGGCAGCACCGCCGGCACCGCCGAGGTCGCCATCACCGGCTGCACCATCCAGCACGAAAGCAACGCGCCCGACTCGGCCAACATCCGCATTCTTGGGCGCGGCGACACCGCCCAAGGTCAGCCGGTGGCGCGCTGGGGCCACGTCACGATCACCGGCAACGTCATCAGCGATGTGCGCGTGAACATCCATCTGCGCGACGCGCGCGGCGTGGTCATCAGCGGCAACACGTTCTGGATGGGCTATGACCACGACTTGCTGGTGGAGGACTGCAGCAACATCGTCGTCGGCCCGAACAACTTCGACCGCAACCCGCGCTATGACTACGGCACCAGCAGGCAGGTCAACGGCGGCCTTGTGTTTCGCGGCACAAGCGACTGCACGCTCGACGGCCTGCATATCAACGGCGTCTGGCGGAAACCGGCCGCGATGCTGGTCGAGAAGTGCGACCGCTTCAACATCGCCAATTGCACGATCCTGGACAGCGACAACATCGGCCTGCTGCTGAAAGACGTGACGAACAGCAAGGTTGCCGGCTGCGTCATTCGCGACGACCGGCCTGACGCGAAGTCCGGTCCGTCCTTAAAGGTCGAGGGCGGCCAAGGCAACTGGATCGTCCAGAACCTGCTGGCCAATGGGCATGAAACCGACGCGGGCGCGGCGCGCGTGGAGGGCAACGCCGACGGCAAGCAATCGGGGGCGGCGCGCCGGCGATGAGATCATTGCGTTTGCTTGCCAAGGGCGGCTGGTGGTTTGCCTGCCTCGCGCTTGCCGCGGAACCGGGGGGCTGGCAGTCGCTCTTCGACGGCAAATCGCTCGATGGATGGGCCGTGACCAAGTTCTTTGACCCTGGCCAAGTCGAGGTGAAGGACGGCCAGATCATCCTGCACGCCGGCAACAGCCTGACGGGCGTGCATCGCCCGGCTGCGCCGTTTCGGACGAACTACGAGGTTGAACTGGAGGCGATGCGACTGAAGGGCCGCGACTTCTTTTGCGGCCTGACGTTTCCCGTGGGCACGAACTGCTGCACGTTCGTCGTTGGCGGCTGGGGCGGCCATCTTGTGGGGGTCTCCAGCCTCGAAGGTCTCGACGCCTCGATGAACGAGACCGGCAGAAACTTCCCGTTCCAGACCCGCCGCTGGTATCGCATCCGCGTCCGCGTCACCCCGAAGCGGCTGGAGTGTTGGATAGACAAGGAGAAGTTTGTGGACCTGATCGTCACCGGCCGGCGGATCGGCATGCGTCCCGGCGACATCGAATCCTCCCAGCCCTTCGGCATCGCGTCCTATGAAACCACCGCCGCGCTGCGCAACATCCGCGTCCGTCCACTGCCGGTGACGGAAGAACGTTGACCCTTCTCAGCGGCGTCTCCGGAGATTTGACGCTCACGTCGCGCTTGTTGGCGGCGGGGGTTGCGTTAGACTGTGGGCGAGACCGAGGTGACGCTTATGGATGCATGGACGGGTGAGATATTAAGGCTGACGGCGCTGGTGGCGTTTGTGCTGGCCAACGCCTTCTTCGTGGCCGCGGAGTTCGCGCTGGTCAGTGTGCGCCGCAGCCGCGTCGAGGAATTGGTTGCCGCGGGCCACGGGCGCGCGCGCGCCGTGCAGGCTGCGATCAACGATCTGGGCACCTACATTGCCGGCGCGCAGGTCGGCATCACCATGGCCAGCTTGGCGCTGGGCTGGGTGGCCGAGCCGGCGCTGGCGCACCTAGTCATGCCGCTGTTTGGCTGGCTGCCAGTCGCCTCGGCGCAGGCGAGCGCCCACGCGCTCGCGGTCATCATCGCGTTCACCACGATCACGTTTCTCCATGTCGTCTTCGGCGAGCAGGTGCCGAAGGTCGTGGCAGTCCAGCGGAGCGAGGCGACGGCGTTGTGGGTGACGCCGCCGATGCGGCTGACCGTGGCGGTGTTGCGGCCGTTGGTCTGGGCGCTCAACGCCTTCAGCAACCGGGTCGTGCGCCTGCTCGGTCTGGAACCCGGCGGCGATCTCCATGCCGTGCATTCCGCCGACGAGCTGCGCATCCTCGTGCGCCAAAGCCGCCAGGCCGGCGTGCTCGACGAACTGGGCAGCCAACTGGCGGAGCGCGCGTTTCGCTTCCCCGACCTGACGGCGCGGGATGTGATGGTGCCGCGGACGGACATGACGGCCTTGAACGCGGCGCTGCCCGCGGAGGCGCTCCTCGACATCGTCACGCGATCCGACCGGTCGCGCCTGCCGGTTTACGACGGCCGGCTGGACAACATCATCGGCACGCTGCATCAAAAGGACGTGCTCCGGCATCTGCGCCAGTCCAAGGAGCCGTTCGATGTCCGCAAGCTGGTGCGCCCGCCCGTGTTCGTGCCGGAGACCATCCGGCTGGAGGACCTGTTCCGAAACTTCCAGCGCAACCGGACCGAGATCGCCATCGTCACCGACGAGCACGGCGGCGTGGCGGGTCTGGCGACGCTGCGCGACGTCGTCAGAGAGGTGTTTGGCGAAATGACCGCCACGCAGGAACGGCCGCTCCCGGCGATCCTGTCGCAGCCCGACGGCCGCGTGTTCGTGCGCGGCGACGTGCGGCTGCGCGAGTTGAACGAACGGCTCGGCTGGAACCTTGAGGCCGAGCAAGCCGACACCATCGCCGGCTACGTCATGAAACAGCTCGGCCGCGTCGCGCAGGTCGGCGACACAATCGAAACCCCGCACGGCGTCATCCGCGTCGAGAAGGTCTCGCGGCTGCGAATCGTCCAGGTGGTCCTCACACCCAAACCGCGGTAAGTGCGAGTGGTCCCCCCACACTTTCGGGACTGTGGAATGCTTCCCAACACCTCGCCGTCCCAGGCGTTCCCGGACAGCCCCCGTTACAAGCCTGAGCGCATCCGCAGGCGTGCGCCGCCTTCGCCGCGAAGGAACTCCTCCAACGCGGCGCGCCACGACTTCATGATGTTGAGGCCGAGCGTCCGCAGGCGGGCGTTTTCGAGCGCGGTATAGCGCGGGCGAACCAGACCGGGGTCCGGCGCCTGCGGCTGGCCGCAGACGGTCACCCGCTCGCCGCTGAGATCGAGCACGGCCTGCGCGAACTCCCGCCACGTGCAGGCGCCTTCGTTGACGGCGTGAAAGAGACCGCTCGCGCCCGCCTCGACCACCACGCGCGTCTGACGCGCCAACTCCAGCGTCCAGGTCGGGCTGCATATCTCCCGCTCGCTGATGGCGATTTCCTGACGCCCCCGCGCCATCTGCCAGAGGGTCTGCACGAAGTTGCGCCCCTTGGTGACGGTGGGCGTCTCGCCGTAGAGGCCGGTGGTTCGCAGGACAAGGTTGCGCGACGATGACTCCAACACGGCGCATTCGCCGGCCAGTTTGCTGGCGCCGTAGATGTTGACCGGCTGCGGCGGATCGGCCTCGGTGTAGGGCCGAGTCGTCTCGCCGTCGAAAACGTAGTCGGTGCTGTAGTGGACGCAGACCGCGCCGAGGTCGAGCGCCACGGCCGCAACATGGCCCGCGCCGGTCGCGTTGACGGCGTAGGCTTCGTCGGCCTCGGTCTCGGCTTCGCGCACCCGATTGTAGGCGGCAGTGTTGATGACCACATCAGGCCGCGCGGCCAGCAAAGCCCGACGCACGGATTCGAGGTCGCGGACATCGAGATCGTCCGGCGTCAGCCCGGTGACGCGCCAGCCGTCGCGGAAGACTTTCACCAGGTCCGAGCCGAGCGCGCCGTTGGCGCCAATGACAACGACGTGGCGAGGATCGGCTCGCGGCGGGGAGGGCGTGTCTTTACCGTTCATGGGCGGGAC
>JAOACV010000294.1 GCA_026417675.1 Verrucomicrobiia bacterium | reverse complement strand
AGCGCCAACTCGCCGTTCGCCGCGATCGAGAACCGCGACGAAAACCTCTACGGCCTCCAGTTCCACCCCGAAGTCGTCCACACCCCGCACGGGCGCGACATCCTGCGCAACTTCCTCTTTAACGTTTGCGGCTGCCGCGGTCTTTGGACCATGACCAGCTTCATCCAGCGCAGCGTGGAGCAGATCCGCGCCACCGTCGGCAAGGACCGCGTCATCCTCGGTCTCTCCGGCGGCGTGGACAGCTCCGTGGCTGCCGCGCTGATCCACAAAGCCATCGGCGACCAGCTCACGCCCATCTTCGTCAACAACGGCCTCCTGCGCAAAGGCGAAGCCGAGAGCGTCCAGCAGGTCTTTGGCAAGAACTTCCGCATGAAGCTCAAGTATGTGGACGCCACCCAACTGTTCCTCTCGCGCCTCAAGGGCGTCACCGAGCCGGAGCGCAAGCGCAAGATCATCGGCAAAACCTTCATTGACGTCTTCGAGAAAGCCGCCAAGTCCGTCAAAGGCGCGAAGTTTCTCGCCCAAGGCACCCTCTACCCCGACGTCATCGAGAGCGTCCCCACCGCCGGCGGCCCCTCCGCGCTCATCAAAAGCCACCATAACGTCGGCGGCCTGCCGAAGCGGATGAAATTCAAACTGCTCGAACCGCTGCGCCAGCTTTTCAAGGACGAGGTCCGCCGCGTCGGCGAGGAACTCGGCCTGCCGCGCGAGATCGTCTGGCGCCAACCGTTCCCCGGCCCCGGCCTCGCCGTGCGCGTGCTCGGCGAGATCAGCCAGCAGCGCCTCGACATCCTGCGCGAAGCCGACTGGATCGTGGTCGAGGAAATGAAAGCCAGCGGCTGGTATTACAAGATCTGGCAAAGTTTCGCCGTCCTGCTGCCCATCCGCACCGTCGGCGTCATGGGCGACGAGCGCACCTACGATCACGTCATTGCCCTGCGCGCCGTGGACAGCCAGGACGGCATGACCGCGGACTGGGTTCGCCTGCCGCCCGAACTGCTCGCCCGCCTCTCCAACCGCATCATCAACGAAGTCAAAGGCGTCAACCGAGTCGTCCTCGACATCTCCAGCAAACCCCCCGCGACGATTGAGTGGGAGTGATTGACTGGGCCGGGAAAGCGCAATACCGGCAGCCATGCTGGCAGTGCCGACGGGTGGCACTCCCGCGCCCGTTGCAGCATGGTTCCACATTGGATGAAGTCCATGACCCTGTCGCGTGTCTTGTGGCCGCCCAGCAGCCCTTCAGTTCGGGCAGCATTTTTTCGCGCGCGTCAGCTCCTTAGTGATCTCGGCGATCACTTGGTCCTTGGTTGGGAGCTTTTCTTCCCGCCGGGGCTGCCGACAGCAGCCAGGAGAGGGTTGGATGTTCTTTGTCCAGCCCGCGGGAACGAGGAACTGTCGGTGTCAGAGGCTTGCTTTTGCCGGCAGGATGTCGCGCAGGATTTCGGCCAGCTTGCGCGTGTAGAAGTCGCGCCCTTGCTCGGTGAGGTGCCAGCCCACACACATCCCGTCGGGGACTGACATCGGAAGGGGCAGCGCATGGTCGGCCGGGAGATGGAGGCAGTTGGCCAGCGTTCTCAGGTTCTCCGTGACGGCCCGCTCCACCAGGGGGTCGCGGAGGCGGTTCGCAATGGGTGTCAGGCCGACGAAGGTGTTGCTGGGGGAAACCCTGTCCACGATGTCCGCGAGCGAGGCCAGTTTCTCTTTCATGAGGGGGGAAAACTTCACCAGCCGCAATTTCTCTGCTTCATCGGTCAAAGGGCGGGCTTCCAAATCCGTTGGAAGGGCGGGATCCACTGCGGACCCCTGATGGTCGAGCAACCAGGCTTGGAACCGTGATGCGGACCCGTAGAAGCGGCCGTAGGCCCCTCGCAACGGATATGCGATGACGCGGTAGGCGATCTCGTGCAGCAGCTTGTCCCGCGCCGCCTTCCACAGCGGCTGTTCAGGTTGTTTTGCCCGCTGGTCATCGATCCCGTAAGATTCCACCTCCGCCCATTCCAACTGGTAGTTCAACACGCCGGGATGAAGCAGAAACAGGAGGGTTCGCGGCTTGCGTCCGCGATCAAGATAAAGGCCAAGCATTCGCGCATATCCCACCGGGCTGAACATGCCAATCGTCGCCAAAGACTCCACACGAGATGAAATCAATTTGCCCAGCAACGGCGTGTCCACTCCCATCAGAGCGGAGGAATCGCCTATCAGAAGCAGATCCACGTCCGGCAGCGTTCGCGCCCTTTGTATCTGGGCTTGGATTATATGATGCTCCACCCAGAACCGGGGGTCGCTGACGGAAGGAGCTGGGTCCAGCTTGGCCCAAACCGCCCCGACCACAAAGCACGCGCCCACGACCAGGCTGGGACCTACGGCTTCCCGGACGATGGCTAGGATCGCCTGTTTCCCGTTCAAGGCGGCGGAGTCTGCCTCAGAATTTGAAGTAGATGAACTGTGCGCCTTCATGTCCTGTCATTGCCCACGCGGTTGCCGCAAGCAGCCCCGCCGAAAGCGAAAAACGCCATGTGGAACCCCGGACGAAGAACAGCCGGTCGCAGTGGTAAGCTTGAACAAGTTCGAGAAAAACCACCGGGCAGGCCAACCCCGCCAACGTCAGCCCCAAGGCCGTGTGTCCCTCCGTCCAACGCCAGTTGGTCAGCGCCGAAGCCATGCCCTGGACCATCGTCCAGTTTTCAGCGCGGAAGAAAAACCATCCCACAAAGACGACGGTCATCGTCAAGGCCCATGCCAGCGGACGCGGCAGACCGGCTTTCCTGCCGCGATGCGTGGTCCACACGTAGTGTGAGACCATCGCCGCGCCGTGAATTGCTCCCCACACGATGAACGTCCAGTTCGCCCCGTGCCAGAGGCCGGAGAGCAGGAATGTGACCGTTAGCGCCGCCGCCGTGCCGAGGACCCGCCAGTCGCGCCATCGCATCAACAGCGGCATGAAGAGGTAATCCAGAATCCACCGCGAAAACGAAATATGCCATCGGCGCCAGAAGTCTTGGATGGAAAGAGCCGCATACGGGCGGTTGAAGTTCCAGACCAGATCGAACCCCAGCAGGCCGGCCGCGCCCTTGGCGATGGTGCTGTAGCCGTTGAAGTCGCCGTAGATCTGCAGTCCAAAGGCGAGTGTTCCCAAAATGACATGCCAGCCATAATGCGGGTCGTTGCAGAACGACGTCCTGACCAGGGGAGCGATGCCGTCAGCGACAACCACCTTGAGAAAGAAACCCTCCGCCATCAGCCACAGCCCCGCGCGAACGCCCGCGAGGGTCAGCGTGCGAGGGGTTTGGAACTGGGTCAGCAGGTGCGACGCCCGCTCAATGGGACCAGCAGCCAGCAACGGGAAGAAAGAAATGAAGGCGAGATACGCCACCAGGTTCTTCTCCGCCCGAGTCTGCCCGCGATAGACGTCCACGACATAGGCGATGGACTGGAACGTGTAGAAGGAAATGCCGAGGGGGAGCACCCACCCAAGCGTTGGTAGCATCGCGTGAAGGCCCAGGCAGGAAAGCAACCCCTCCAAGGACCGCGCGAAGAAATCGAAATACTTGAACAAAAATAGCACCGCCAGTCTCGACCCGACGCTGATGACGAGGGCCAGCCGCCGCACGTGGCTCCGGTCCGACGTGTCAATCACGCGGGCGGCAGCGTAATCAATGCAGGCCGAACAGACCAGAAGCCCCAGGAAACGCCAGTTCCACCAGCCGTAAAAGAAAAGATTTGCCGCGAGAACCAGCAGGTTCTGCAGAAAAAGTCTGCGGTGGAGAAGATGGTAAAGGACCAGCACGACCGGATAGAAGACGACAAAGACAAGACTGACGAAGTTCATGAAACGTCTTCTCAGACCGAGCCGTCGGAGCGTTTCACGCCCACCAACGAGTAGCTGACTCCGGCGTATTTGCGGATGGAGATGGACTGCGGCTCGAAGCGTTGCGGGCTGAACCACTCATGGCACTTCTGCAACGTGGTGAAGTGGGTCTGCGGCGCGTTGAGCTTGTCGAAGACGTTCAGCATGTTCCGCCGGAAGGAGAGGCGTCGGAAGTTGCGGAAGTATTCGTAGTAGGGCAGGAACGACAGGAACGGCACCCGGTAGATGGAATAGACCAGCGGATACAACAGCGCGGTGAGGACGTTGCTGACGACCGCCAGCGCCCGCCGCGACAGTCGCGAGAGCAGCAGTTTGCGGACCGGCTCGACCAGGAAACGGACCAGCGCGTTGCCTTCGGCGCTGTAGGTCCAGATGATCACCATGCCGCCGGGCTTGCAGTGTTTGTAGATGGACGCGAAGGTCCGGTCCGGGTTGTCGGTGTGGTGAATCACGCCGATGCAGTAGACGATGTCAAACTGCTCGCCGAGATCCATGCTGGCGATGTCGGCTTCGACGAAGGTGAAGTCGGGCCGGTCGAGCAGGTGTGCGATGTTGGCCGTGTCGCCTGTGACCAGATTGTCGACCACCACCACCTCGTCGCCGCGTGCGAGCAGGCGGTCACACAGATGCGAGCCCAGGAAGCCGGCGC
>JAOACV010000293.1 GCA_026417675.1 Verrucomicrobiia bacterium | reverse complement strand
GTCTGGGGCAGCTACCGGTTTGTCGTCGTCGCCGATGGCATGGAAGCCGATGGTTTGAAGGTGATTGACCTGGGGGCCGGTCACGCCAGCAGTCACGAGAGCTTGTGCGGGCGCGTCATTCTGGCCCTGAAGGCTCAAAACCTGCTCAACGAATCGGTTGGGGCGGGCTACATCGAACGCAACTGGCCGAGGGCATTGAAGGAGTCGGGGGCGTGGCCGCTCTCCGGCCTTCGTCAGAGTTTTCTCAACGGCTCGCTGACCCGGCTTTTGGACCCCGACGCGACGTTGCGCGGCAAGATCACCGAGTTCGTTTCCCATGGAGATTTTGGTTTGGCATCCGGCCCGAAGCCTGACGGGACCTACGAGAGCGTCTGGTTTGAGCAGCCTGTCTCCGCTGACGAAGTGATGTTCGAGGCCAACGTGTTCTTGCTGACGAAGGGGAGGGCAAAAAGCCTGAAGACCGGCGCGCCACCAGCGGTCGTGGCGGCCGGCCAGCAGCCACCGGAACCGGAGCGGCAGCCTGATGGAAACAGAGACAAGCAACCCCAGCCTGTCCAACCGGTAACACTCACAGTCAGCGGAACGGTCCCGCCCGAAATATGGAACCGCTTGGGGACAAAAATTCTTCCCAAACTGAAATCGGGCACCGATCTTCAGGTTGGCGTGCATTTCACCGTGACCGTGCCTGCGGACTCGGCAACCAGCCTGGAAAAAGACCTCGAACAAATCCTCGCCGACCTTGGATTGGGCGGCAGCGTGCGAGTGGAAAAGCGATAGAGGTTCAGTGTGAATAAAGCCCGAAAAAAGTGCTTGCATCCGATTGTGTAAAGTATATAGTAAACAGGCAACATGAACACTGAGTTTGGCCAATACGTTCGGCAGAGGCGGCTGGAGTTGCAGGCCGTCCGGCGGCGCGGTTTTTCCCTGCGGCAGGTGGCGAAGGCGATGGGGGTGCAGCCGTCGTTTTTGAGCAAGGTGGAACGCGGGGATTCCGGGCCGCCGTCGGAGGAGAAGATCAAGCGGCTGGCGCACATCCTGGGCGAGGACGCGGATGTGTTGCTGGCGCTGGCCGGCAAGGTGTCGAGCGACCTGCGCGAGGCGATCATCAAACGGCCGAAGTTGTTCGCGGAGTTGATCCGGCAGATGAAGGACGCGCCGGAGCAGGCGTTGTTGAGGATCGCGCGCGAGGCGCGGGAAGGCAAATGGTGAAAGGAGGTCGCGATGATCGAATCGGCGGCCGATTGGTTTCAGGAGGACATGAACATGCAGACGATGACAAATCAACATGAAGGAACAGGGTGGAGCGCGTTCTCCGAACGCGGCGGGCGGCGCGACGGGCGCGTGGGCGCGCAGCGGAGCATGGGAGAAGGCGGAGTGGTTGAACGGGCGATGAGGTGGCAGGGGGCGCCGGTGAGGTTGCACCACGGCACGCTGGCCGAGGCGCGGCGTTACGTTCCGGCGTTTGAACGGCGAACCTTCGCGATCACGCAGCCGGGAAACGACCGGTCGCGGTTGAACGAGCGGCTGGACACCATTGTTCGACGGCCGTTCGGGGAGGACGCGAGCTTCGTGCCGGTCGGCGTGGTGTCGAAGGATTACACGCTGGTGCCGCATGAGGCAGTTATTAACGCGGCCGCGGGGGCGCTTGCTATGGCGGGGATATCGGCGGCCGAGGCGCTGGCGGACCTGCGGATTACCGAATACGGCGAGCGGATGGCGCTGAGCATCCGTCTGCCCAAGGAATACGAGTTCGATCCCGGCGACGGGCATCCGATGGCGTTTCGGTTGGAATGTTGGAACTCGGTGGACGGCAGCATGCGGTTTCGGGCGCTGACGAGCTGGTTGCGGCTGGTGTGCAGCAACGGGCTTGTCAAGCGGGTGGCCGGTTCGGAGCTGCGGCGGCGTCATATTGGGACGTTCTCGCGGGATTATGTGCGCGAGGTGCTGGTGTCCGGGCTGAGGGAAGCGGAGAATGACAAGCGAAGCTTTGTGGGATGGCGCGGGAGACGGGTGACGTTGGAAGCGGTGAAACCGTGGGTGGAGAGGGAGGTTTGGGAGGCATGGGGTTTCAAGGCGGCAACGCGGGCGTATCATATCGCCCGGTGCGGGCACGACGTGGAACTGCTGGGGCCATTCAAGGGCCAGCGGCCGACGACGATTCCGGTTCGGGAAACGCGCCGGGTGCCGGGCATGTGGGGCGAATGCCGGAATCTGTTTGACTTGAGCCAGGTGTTGGCGTGGCTGGCGAAGGAACGGCGGGAGGTGCAGGAACAACTGGAATGGCGGGAGCAGATTCCCGCGCTGCTGGAGGCGTTGAACTGAAAGGATGCGGGACGATGGAAAATCACATGGGCGCGAAACTGAAGAAAGGATGGGAGACGGGTGACATGAAAGCGAAGAGTCAGCGCAGACCTCGGCGGCGGCGCAGGGTAATGAAGCCGGGCGACGTGGACGGCCGGCGCGGCAGTTTGGTGACACGGGTTACGGCCAACGGTCGCGTCTGGCATGTGCATCGTGACGAGCGAGGCAAACAAGTGGGACTGGAACTGGTGTCCACGAAGACTCACTGGTGGCTCGACCGGGAAATCAAACGGCCGGCGTTACAGCAGGGCGACTGGGACTTTCGCACACCGCGCGATGGCGACACCGGCCCGCTGGTGCGGCTGGACCACAAGATTCCGGAGCAAAACGATCGGCGGCCGCAGGCGTGGCAGTTGCCGTGGGCATGGGAGTATGAGTGCTGGCGGGAGTGGCAACCGTGGAGTGATTTTGACCGATGGCGCCGGGAATGGCGGCGAGAGGTCCAGAGGCTGCTGGATTCCAGAAACCGATGGATAGGCGGGCGCCGGTCGCGCAGGGAATGCGAGGCGGCGGCGGCGTGGAAGTCACCGCTTCCTCTTTGGCTGTTGCGGGACTTTGCGGATTATTTTCCGAAGACGCCGTGGGTGAATATACCATTCCAGAAACGGAATGCGTTGAGGCGCCTGCCTCCGCCTGGCAGCGAGCCGGTTGCCCTTGAAGGTTGCTTGGCGGACTTGAGGGACCCCGACCCGAAGCTGGAGGGTCATCAAGAGTCGCCGGACGAACCTGAGCGATACCGGGATGAGGTTGTGAAGGAGGTGACTCCGGGCCAGTTCATTGGCGCCTACGTCATCAGCATCCCTTGGTATCACAGCGACGAACAGTTGAAGGCCGGATTCGCGGCGTGGTTGAAGCAAAGAGAAAAAGAACTTGGCCCGGAGGGATGTCGTGTGACGTTCCGAAGGATCGGGCGGGTCAAACGCCAGGCCGACTTGAGACAGTTGGGCGCGCTTCGGCTGCTGCGGAGCGGCATGACCGCTGAGAAGGCTTGCGAGCATACGGAGCGTGTTTGTGGCCGGCCGCTGTTTGAAGGTCCCGGCGAGTGGTCGGATGCGTGGCGCAAAGCCGATGCGAACCTGGCGGCGCGTTTTGGGGGGCGCTGAAGCGAACGACCTCCAGCAGAGCCGGGGCTTGACAGTTGAGGGCGTTTCGGAGCCGCCGGGCGTCGCGGGCGCAGACGCGCCAGCTAACGCCGATCAGCGCAAGGAGCGGCGCTTTGCAAGCGCGGCCTTCCAAGCGGGTTGGGGGGGCAATCCAAGTTTCGCCCGCATTTGCGAGGGCCGTTGGCGCGCGCGGGCGGT
Organism: Verrucomicrobiia bacterium; assembly: GCA_026417675.1. Lineage (GTDB taxonomy): Bacteria > Verrucomicrobiota > Verrucomicrobiia > CAIQCK01 > CAIQCK01 > JAOACV01. Next base: position 887 of record JAOACV010000293.1, on the reverse strand, counting down.
TGCAAACCGACGATGCCCGGCCCCGGCCGCGCGCCGCCCCATGTCAGTCCCGGGACTGCCGGACTTGGGAAGTGGCCCGGCAAAGGCGGGCCTGATGGGGAGTTTAGTCTGAAGAAAAAGGGTCCTTCGGCCTAAAGACACAGTCCGATTTTTTCTTTAGCCTGCCCGCAGATTCAGCATGTTGCTGGATCTTCGGGGCTGTTGTCCCGCGGCCAGACATTGGCCCCGCCGAATGTTTTTTGCCGCGCGCAGGTGGGTTTTGAAAATGGTTGCGGAAATGAAGCTGGTATTTGAGCCGGCGGATATCGGGCGTGAAGCGCATCGGTCGGCGCAAACAGTGAAACGGGTTGCGGCGGAGCTGGGCATCGAGCCGCTTCGCACGCGACGGGGCGCGCGCTTGTTCACAGCGGAGCAGGCGGCCCGCATCAGGGCGGAGATCGAGCGGCGGGAGCGGGAGGGGATGGAGCGATGAGCGCGGAAGAGCGGTTGCTGAAATTCTTGCGGGCGACGCCGGAACAGCAAGAGGCCATCGAGCAGGTTCTGGATGGGAAATGGCCGGTGAGACGGCAATGCGAGTGCAACGGCCCGCTTCTCCTGGGCATGGGGGCGGCGGCGAAGTTCCTCGGGGTGTCGCGGCCGACGTTGTGGCGCATGCTCAAGGCGGGGCGGCTGCAGAAGGTCGAGATTCTGCCAGGCAGTTTCCGCGTGAAGCGGGCGGACTTGGAAAGGTTGGTAGCGGGGAAGGATTCGAGAGGCCAGTCGTGAGAACGTCGTGGGAGTCTCGAAACATCATTATCACCTGTTGCGGCAAGGAGCCTTTTGCTCGCATCCGGAAGGGGTTGTTGGCAGACGCCCGTCTGAGTTGGAAGGCCAAGGGGCTGCTGGCC
>JAOACV010000292.1 GCA_026417675.1 Verrucomicrobiia bacterium | reverse complement strand
GCGCACGAGTTCGGTCTTCGGCAGCGACGATTCGGTGCCGATGCGGTGGGGCATCAGCACGGTTAAGAACTGCGCCGTCGTGCCTGGCTGGGTCGTGCCCGCCGTCAGGTGCCAGGTGTTCTTCGCATCCGGATGCCGGATGCGTTCCGGCTCCGGTTCGTAGCGGTCGGTTTGCGAGAAGCTCAGCGCCGTCGGCAGCAGGAACCGCACCTCCATTGCCGCCGGATCGCGGCGGACGCTCAGCGTGCGCGAGGTCTCCTCAACGGCGATTTTCTCGTAGGCGTGCAGCAACCATTGGAACGTCGCGGGTTTCGCGGCCACCAAGTCGTCGAACATCACGAACACGCCCGGCCGCACGTGCAACACGTGGCGGCGGAACCGTTTCAGCTTCCCGCCATACGCGGCGGCGGCTTCGCCCTCGGCGTAGTCGTAGCCGTCGCCGCAAACGAACGCGGTGATCTCGCCTTTCGCATCGGCACTGCGTTGGAGTTGGCCCTCGCCGTCCACCAGGACGCTGTTGACCGCGCGGGTCGCGCGCGTCCACTGGTGATGATGCGGCGAGCCATACCACGGGTAGTAGCCGGTCGCGATGGCGAGGCCGCGGCCGAAGGCGTTGATGACAAATGCGTTTTGGTCGGCGTGGCCGTGGCTGATGCTGCCGTAAGGGCTGCTGCGCATGAGAAAACTGATGTCCCGCTCGCGGTCGCCGAGCGCGGTGTGGATGGAGGCCAGTCCGACCGACGGGAACACGCGCGCCGGCGGCAGTTCCAGCGGCGAGCGCGCCTTCAGGGCCGGGTCGTAGGTGGCCACGCTCAACACGTCCGCGCCGGGCCGAAAACGGCACTCGTCGGCGAACCACCGGATGTGCGGGTCGCCCGTCAGCGAGGAGAATGCATACATGATTTGCCCCAAGCCCGTCGGCGAAGACTCGTGGCCGTCGCCAAACGGCCGTTGCTCGTGATACGGCGTGGCGGTGTAGAGCGCGAAGAACGGCGTGTTGCGGAAGAACGGCTTTTGCATCAGGTCAATGCCGGTCGCCTGTTTCAGCGCGACGACAAAATGGATCGCGAAGCTCATGTAAGCGCCCCAGTAAGCGGGGCCTTCCTGCCAGCCGCCGTCGTCGCCGCCCCACGCCGGATAGCCGGTCATGTAGATGAGCGTGCAATACTCCAGCCACTCGCGCGCCTCGGGCCAGTCGTGGATGAACGATAAAGCGCACTCGCCCAGGAAACCCGGCAGGCGCCCCGCGTGACTCTCGTAGGGACTGTTCTCGAACGGCATGCTGCGCAAGCGTTTCAGGAATTGCAGCGCCCGCGCTTTCATGTTCGGCTCGATCTTCGCGCGCTCCTCCGGCGTGAACAGATCGTAAGTCCAGTCGTAGGCCCGCGTGCCGCGCATCATCACCCACATCGGCGGCTCGTCGTAGGCGAAGAAACTCGTCGGCCCCTCCGGGTCCCACGAGAAAAAGTAAAGCAACCGCCGCTTCGCTTCCAATCCGAGCCGTCTGTCACCGGTCAACAAATAAGCCAGCGCGCAGCTTTCCATCCGGTCCATCGGTGGCCGCGTGGTTTGCATGATGTGGACCGCCCAAGGGCCGGCCTTCAGCGGGTCCTTCGGCATGTAACCCGGTTCCGGCACGAGCTTCTCGCCAATGCTGCGCTCGCAAGACTTCACCAAGTAACGCACCGCGTGCTTTAACTCGCCTTTCGCCGCCGCCCGCGCCTGCGCGAGCCGTTCGCCGCCAAAAAACAACCGCGGCCTGCCGCGCGGCGCCTGCAGCACGGCTTTGTCGAAGTCGGGATACGGAAACGCCCGCCCCCCCGCCGGCACCGTGAACGGCCGCGCGCGGCCAAACACCGGCCCGTCCTTCGTCTCGACCCCGTAACGCCAGAACCATTTGCCGGCCGCAAGCGTCTCGCGCGGCACGAACACGGCGCGCTTCAACCCCGCAAATGTCCGCGTTCGGCTCGTCGCGAAACTTTCGTCCTGCGACACCTGCAACACGTAGGTCGCGTCGCGTCCCGCCGGCACCCAAATGAATGGCGGCGGCGTGATCTCCACCGTCTGATTGTCGGCGGGATGATACGGTTTCTGGTTGGCTGCGGGCGGCAGGTCGAGTTTCGGGTTGGAGGTTCCAGCAGCCCAAGCGACGCCGGCAGCGAGGATGAGAATCGGAGGAAGGATCTGTCTTCGGTTCAGAATGGTGGCGGCATTTCTTGCCGTGGTCGAGTTCACTGGTGATTTCGCATGCATTATAGGCGGCCTCTCTCATCAAGCAATCTCGAAGTCCCTCGCGCCGCCAACGACGCGGAGTTCATTTGCAAAACACGTCCACCAGCTCCGTGACGGCGATCCAGCCGAAAGAGGATGGAAAGCCGTGGCATAATATCCGTGGCGATTGTCACAGCCGGGTCAGCCGCTGCAAGCGCAAAACTCGGCGGTGAGCGCGCGGCAACAGACCGCCAGCCCGCCGATGATGCCATCGGAGTCCGCCAAACTGCGGGTGCGCCTCTTCGGGTGATCGGCCATCGTCCCGCCGCGCGCGTTCGGTTTTCCCTTTTTCATCGCTGCACATTTTTTGAACCGCTCTGTAAAAAAACGGTGCCGCAGGACATGGGTGGCGGGTAATATCAGCGGGCGTGAATCACGCACGACGCACTTTCATCTTGTGGAGTGCCGGCACGACCGCCGGCGGATTGTCCGTTGATTGCCGCCGACGAAACCACGTTTCAAACACGGAACTGACATGAAACCGCCCGTCACAGCAATTGCTGCTGTCTGGCTGTTGGCGGCGTCCGGCGCGCTCGGCGAAAACAGACTCCAGCCGGCCGCGTCGCCCATCGTCACGGTCGAGGCGCACCGGTTCACCGGCGGCAGTGAGCGCGAGGACAGCATGTGGAGCGCGCTCTACGGCGCCAAGAGCGGCAAGCTCTACATCGGGCTTTGCACACACGCCGAGGCGGCGCACTTCTACGAGTTCGACCCGGCCACGCAGACGATGCATCACATCGCCGACCTGACCGAGTTCAAGGGCGAGCGCGGCGCGGGCGTCCGCACAAGCGGCAAAATCCACGTTCGCATGAGCGAGGACGAGCAGGGGCGCATCTACTTCGGCGACTTTTGCGAGGACACCGGGCCGGAGTGCGTGGACCCGGCGAGCTATCGCGGGCCGCATTGGTTCCGTTACGACCCGAAGCAGCGCAAGCTGGAGAACCTCGGCCGGATCAACCGTCAATGGGGCCTGCTCGGCTTTGTGTTCGAGCCGAGATACCAGCGGCTCTACGGGCCGGCGGAGGACGGTCATCCCCACACGTTTGACTTGAAGACAAAGGTGACGGAGGACGTGTGCAAGCTCATCAGCTACGACACCACGGGCCGTGAAGGCTTTCGCGACTGGGGTGTGCTGGCCGTGGACCGCAGTCCTTACTACGCCAAACGGGCTTACCAGTTCGACGCGATGACCGTCGGCGCGGACGGCACGATTTTTATCGGCGAGAGCGACCGCCGCGCCTGCCTCTTCCTCTTCTTGCCCGGCGGCAAAGGCTTTGAAGGCGGCTTTAACCCAAGCAATCCACGATAACCCTAATCTGCAATTCTATGAAAAAACTACTCCCCACCCTCGTCGGGTGCATGACGGCTTGGTTCGTCACGCCAGCGGTTGCGCCCGCGCAAACCAACGTCCTGTTGTCCCTGCTTCAGCGGCCCATCCTCAGCACCAACCAGCCGTTGGCCGAAGTGCAAGCGTTTTGCGAGGCGCGCGTGCCGCGCATGCCGAAGGTCAAATCCGCCGCCGAGTGGGAGCGCATCGCCGACCGTATGCGGCGGGACGCCCTTGAGAAGGTCATTTTCCGCGGCGAAGCCAAGGCCTGGCGCGACGCCAAGACGCGCGTGGAGTGGCTGGAGACCATCGAGGGCGGACCGGGCTATCACATCCGCAAACTGCGTTACGAGGCGCTGCCGGGTCTGTGGATCCCCGCGCTGCTCTACGAGCCGGACAAACTCGAAGGCAAAGCGCCCGTCATGCTGGCTGTCAACGGCCACGACCCGAACGGCAAGGCTGCGCACTACAAACAGATTCGCTGCATCAATCTGGCCAAGCGCGGCATGATCGCGCTGAACACCGAGTGGTTCGGCATGGGCCAGTTGCGCACGGACAACTTCGTGCACTACCGCATGAACCAGCTCGACCTCTGCGGCACGNGCGGCCTCGCGCCGTTCTACCTCGCCCTGTCGCGCGCGCTCGACCTGCTGCTGGCGCACCAACACGCCGACCCGGCGCGCGTCTCCGTCTCCGGTCTGTCGGGCGGCGGCTGGCAAACGATCTTCATCAGCGCGTTCGACACGCGCGTGATGCTCGCCAACCCGGTTGCGGGCTACTCCAGTTTCCTGACCCGCGTGCGTCACGTGACCGACCTCGGCGACTCCGAACAGCAGCCGTGCGACCTCGGCACCGTGACTGACTACACGCACATGACGGCGATGCGCGCGCCGCGGCCGACGCTGTTGACCTACAACGCCAAGGATCAGTGTTGCTTCCGCGCCAGCCACGCCC
>JAOACV010000291.1 GCA_026417675.1 Verrucomicrobiia bacterium | reverse complement strand
GGTGAACGTGACGCTGCCGCGATACTCGCCCGCCGGCGCGTTGTCGGGCACGCGGATGGTCAGCCAGAAACGGGCGTTTTCGTCGGCCTTCAAGTTGCCGCCCTCGAACCGCTCCAGCACGTCGGGCACGACGCGGCAGCGATACAGCACCGTGTAGTTCGGCCGCGCCAGCATGTAGCGGACGCGGCGCACCTCGATGTTTTTCGCCGGCACGGGGCCGATGGCGCTGACACAGACCTTCGCGTTGACGAGGTCGCGCAGCGGCCGGACGATGAAGTTCACCGGCTCAAACTCGCCCGGCGTCGCGAACGCGCGCAGTTCGGGATTCAAGTCGTCGGCGCGCGGGTTGGTGCGCGGATAGACACATTCGAGGTAAGGCCGAGACCAGACGAGGAAGCCGCGCTTCTCGTCCGCCTTTGAGAGCGCGGGCATCGGCCCGGTCGGCGGCTCCGGGTCCTGCTTCCACTTCGCCCATAGCTCCGGCGGCATGCGGAAGGTCCATTCCTCGAACGGCGCGATGATCTCCCTCTCCACCCGCGCCGCGTCAGCGTCGGTCCATGCCATCACGGCGTTGACGACCCACTTGCTAAGCGGCGTGAACCTGACGGTGAGCGGTTCCCTGCCGGCCGTGGCGCGGAACCGCAGCGCACGGAACTGGTGGCAACCTTCGATCTGCACGCGCTGCATCTGCTTGCCAATTCGCACGGTAAAGTCGAAGAACTGCGCGCGATACCTCGAGTCGCTCGTGCCGCAGACGACGTAGAGATTGTAGTCGCCCGGCGGCGCGGCAATGAAGAACGCGTTCTCGCTATCGCCGATGACGGCGTCCTCGGTGATGGGGTTGGTCCAGATCGGGGGCTGCTCCTCGCGGCCACGACTCTTGTTCACGACCATCTCGCGATAGGCGCGCGCGGAGGCGGCGAGGCCGTCCTTGCTCTGCCAGCCGTCGCTCTTGGGCGTGACCTGCGTGAACCCCTGCCACACATCGGACTTCTCCGTCCCCATGTCGTAAAGCAGCGGCGCGGCGCGGGCGGAAACGGCGACGAGCAGAGTGACAAGCGATGAGTAATGAGCGATGCGCATGGTGTCACCTCCAAGGCGATTCGACCAACCGCAGTCTCGCGGTCGCCGGCTGCGGGTTGCCGGCGACGGTCGCAACGATCTCGTAATAGCCGGGGGCGAGTTTCCCGCGGCCCGCATCAAGCGTCACACGTTGCTCGCCGCGCTCGGCCCGCATTGTCGTCCGTGCGGCGATCCTGCCATCCCGTTTCAACTCGCACGCGACCTCGGCGCTTCGGCCCGGTTTCACGCCGGCCAGCCGGAAGCTCACGGGCACGTTTCGCCCGCCTGCGAACATCACCGCGTTCTCGGCGGCGAACTCCAGCAGCGTGGGCCGCGCGTAGCGCAGCAGCGCGATGTCGTCCACGTAAAGGTCCAGCGTGTCGCCGTGCCGGTAACGCGACTCGGCGATGTGGAACTGCATGCTCCGCACATCGTGGTGACGCGGGATTTGCGCGATCGGGATGCGAATCTCCACCCACTCGCCTTTCTTCAGTTCATTCAGCGAGCGGCTATACGCCGAGCTTCTGTCCGGCATGTAAAGGCCCAGCCCGACCGGCTCGCGCGGCAGCGCCTCGCGCGAGGTCTCGGTATAGACCCACATGCTCAGATAATCCCACCCCGACCAGTCGCGCTGCGGCCCTTCGGGAATCGCGTGGCTGAACCGCGGCCAGCCGATCGGATAGTTCTTCTCGCCGCCGTAGAAGTCCACCGTCACGTGCCAATGCAGCGACGCCTTGCCGACCTTCACGCGTTCCGCCGACGGCGTCACCATGCTCTCCGCCGGCGACCAAGTCTTCGCGCTGTCCCCGCCAAACAGCACCAGTTTTTCCATCAAAGGTTCCTGGCCGCAGCACCATCCCATCGCGGCAATCCATGTTCCGAGTAGAAGCGGTTTCATGATTTGCCGCGCATAATGTCACGTCTTATGCGCAAAGGGAAGAACTAGAGAAGCCGTGGCACGTGGCACCCATGGTCCACCCGAATTGTCACCTCACCGGAATCAATCCACCGGCCCCGGACGCGCAATGCGCGGGGCGGTCTTGATCTTCGGGCGGATGGCGAGCCACTCGACTCCTTGGAAAACCGGATCGTCCTCGGCGCGAACCTCCTCGTCACCTTTGTAGGGGCACATCGTGTCCACCCAGCAGATAAGCCGCAGCAAGCTTACTTCGTCCACGCGGACGCCGTGGTGTTGGCCGCTGGAGGCCAGTTCGATCAGACGGCTCGCATACGACAGCCGTTGCATCGGCACTGGCGTCGCGTAGGCCGCCGGATCAACTTTCTCGTAGCCCTCGACCAGGATCGTGTCGGCGATGCCGAAGCCGGGCGGACGGACTTTGGGCGGCACGTAGGCCCTGCCCCACGTCGGCTTGCCGATGAGCGTGTAATAGGTCTCGTCCCAATCGAGAAAGCCCGGCCGGAACGTGAAATCCAGCGTCTTGCGTCCCTCGCCGTCCCCCTCGTGGCACTTGCTGCAATACCGGTCGAGCACCGGCCGGACGTAGCGCGTGTAGCTCACCGTGGTGTCGCTCCACGGCGGCGGGGTGATCGCGCGCGGCGTGCGGGCCAGCGCGGGCGTCTGGCCGGCGGGCGCCCGGCTGTGTGACTCGTGGCAGCCGAGGCAGCCGCGATATTCGCCGGGCATGACGTTGGCAAAGCTGCGCATGGTCTGGAGCGCGCGCTGCCGTTCGTCGAGCAACTGGAAATGCAACGACATCCCCGACGGCGCCTCGAACGCCACCGAGCCGTCCGCCTCAATCGGCACCGTGCCGAGCACGCGCTTGACGCCCTCGCTCTGCACCGCCGAGACGACCGGGCCGGTCGAGATGTAGGGGCGCTTGTGCCAGTAGGTGTAGGTCTTCGGCTCGATGTGAATGACGCGAAGGAACTTCGCCTTGCCCTGCAACGCCGGCGGCGCGCCTTGATAGACGTTGTTGCTGAAGATGACGCCGTGCTCCGGCTGGTGACGGTCCTTTTTCGCCGGCCACGCGACGCGGTCGGCCACCACCGGCGGCAGCGGGCGCGGCTTCAGCGGCATCGCGTGGAAAATGTTGTGCACTCCCTCGTAGATCAGCTCGCGGTTGCCGTCGGTGTCCATCAGGTAGAGCGCAAACTTCTCGCCGCGCCGCGCGGACACGATGAAGTCGCGTTCGCTGAGCGGATACGGCGAGTAGTAAGCGGTAAAGTTTCCGTTGCGGTGGTAGCGCGGCGACTCGATGGGGTCCACGGGGCCGTTGCCGCATTCGGGCCAGATCACGTCGGCGGTGACTTTTGTGAGGCCGTGCGGGAAGTTGAAGCCCTTGTCGGGGTCAATGATGCCGACCGAGCCGGCGAACCAGTTGTGGTGCGCGCTGCCGGTCATCATCACGCGCCGGCTGCCGGGAATGGCGCGCGCGTCCTTGACCACATCCGGCCAGACGCTCTGGTTCCCCCAGAACATTTGCACCTGCGTGCCGTCGGGGTTCACGGTCCAGAGCTTTTGCGCGCGCCAGAGCGGCTTGTCGGTGTATTCCCAGCGCGTGTAGATGATCCGCCCGTCGTTCATCACCGAGGGCAGGTAATCCGGCTCGTTGTTGCTGGAGATCAGATAAATGTTCCGGCCGTCGCGGTCGCAGCGCGCAAGCACGAAGGCGTTGGTCGGCGGCATGCAGCGCACGTAGGTGTGGCCGCGCGTCGTGGTGAAAATGATATGGCCGTCGGGCGTGTAGATCGGATCGAGGTCATCGAACTCGCCGTCCGTGAGTTGGCGCAGGCCCGTGCCGTCGGCGTTGATCTCGTAGAGATGGAACGATTTCTCGTTATGCGGCTTGAAGCAGAACAGGATGTGCCGGCCGTCGAATGAGACATCCGGCCGCCAGAACGAGCCGTGTAGCGGTGGTTGCGGCATGAGTTGCCTGAGCTTGCCGTCCGGCCCCAAGCCCGTGAGCACCAGCAGCCGCCCGCCCGGCACCGCCATGTAACCGAGCCGGTGCCGCGTCTCGTGCTGCCATTCCTTGCCCGCCGGGAACGGCATGTCCACGAACACCAGCTTGTCAAAGTCCAGCGCGGGGTTCCGGAACATGACGCGGCGCTTGAGTTCGCGGACTTTGAAATAGGTCGCCGTCGAAGCTTCCGCTTGCTCCAACGCCGCCAGTTCCTTCGCCACGTCCACGCCCAGCCGCGCCGCCAGTTCCCGCGTCCATCCGATCTCGTCCCGAATCCGCTCCGCCGTCGGTTTGCCGTCGGCCTGAAACAGCCAGTCGCGCTCCAGAGCGGCGCGCGCCTCCGACGCGGTGAGGCTGCGCGTCTCCGGCGTCCGCGGCGTGACGTAGGGTGCCACCGCCTCCTGCTCCTGCGGACGCCACACAATGCGACGCCCGGCCTCGAACATCAGTTTGATCCACTCCGGCGAAAACTGCGCCGCGTCGCCCTGCGCCTTCAGCGCCGCGAACTTCTTCTCGATCACGGCGGCTTCATTCCATCGCTTCAGATCGTCGGCCGTTTGTTTCTTG
>JAOACV010000290.1 GCA_026417675.1 Verrucomicrobiia bacterium | reverse complement strand
GGATATGCCCGTGGCCGCTGGCGCGCGAGGCTCGCAGGATGCTCTTGCGGATTTCGCGGCAGGCCGGCGTCACTTACTCGACCTCCATAAACGAAATGCGCGCGGTCATCGGCAGGCGCTGGATGCGGACGTTGTTCAATCCGAAGACCTCTCGGAGCGCGATCGTCTCGCCGGGGAAGATGTCGTCGCACAGCTCGTCGAACACTAACACGCTGCCGCGCATCAGATGTGGTTTGACGGCTTGAAGCGCCGCGCGGGTCGGCTTGTAGATGTCGAAGTCGAAGATGGCCAGCGAGACGATGGTTTCGGGGTGCGCCTTGAGATAGCGCGGGATGGTCTGCGTGGCGTCGCCCTTCAGCAGCTCAAACTTCTTCAGGTGCGAGATCGGGTTGAGCGCTTCCTGCAAGCCGAGGATTTGCGCGAGGTAGTTCTCATAGCCGGGCGCGACCGAGAAGCTGCCGTCGGCGCACTGGCAGAGTTTGCCGTCCTTGAGGCCAAGCCCCTTGAAGCCCGCGAAAGTGTCGAAGCCGATGATCTTGCGGTGGCGGTTGAACGGCTCGAAGATGCCGCGCAACGCTGAGAGGATCGAGAGGGTCTGGCCCCAGCGCACGCCGAACTCCATGATCACGCCGTGGGTGCCAACGATCTTGCGGTAGATTTCGTAGAAGAACAGCAGGCGCGAGAACGCTTTGGATGTCAGGAACAGGCCGAGGTTCGGCAGCAGTTCGTCGTCCGGCAGCGGCGTCCGTTTCAACAGCGTCGTGAACGCCTTCAGGGCGTCTTTTTCCGACGCGCTCGACAAAACGATGGCATCATGTTTTTGCGTCTTCATGGTCGTCCTTCAAAAACTGTAACTTTCACCGCCGTCCACGGCCAGACAGGCGCCGTTGACAAGACTGGCGCGGGCGGAGCAGAGGAAAACGACGGCGGCGGCCACCTCATCGGGAGTGCCGCAACGGCCCAACGGCAGCCGAGCTTTGATGGTTTGCTCGAAACGCGCCGGGTCCTCCTGGCGGAACTGGTCCCACTCGTTGTCGGGGAAAATGACGCGGCCGGGAGCGACGGTGTTGAAGGTGATTCCATCGCGGACGAGGTCGCGGTTCAGGGCGAGCGATTTCATCAGGGCGATCTCGGCGCTCTTGGCCATCGTATACCACGGCCGGCCGCCGCCTTCCTTGCCGGTGACGGAGGCGATGCTGACGACGCGGCCCCATTTGGCGCGGCGCATGTGGGGAATCGCCAACCGGGTGAAGCGCACGGCGGCAGAAGCGTTGAGGTCCCAAGTCTTCTGCCATTGCGACTCGGGCACCTCCTCGACAGGGCGCAATTCGCGCCCGCCACCCCCGCCGACGTTGTTGACGAGGATGTCGAGGCCGTTCCATTTCGCGACGACGGCGTCCACCACGCGACGGACGTCGTCGGATTTCGTGACGTCGGCCTGGACGAAGAAGAGGTCGCCGGGTTCGGCCGGCGGGTTAAGGTCGCAAATGGCGACGCGACAGCCTTCATCCGCCAGCGCGCGCGCGATGGCGCGTCCGATGCCGCGGCTGCCTCCGGTGACGAGGGCAATTTTACCTTGGAGTCCGAGGTCCATGTCTCAAGCTGGGTTGCTCAGGGCGTCGGGCTGGGCGTAGTAGATGGTGGTGCTGCCCTCCCATTCGAAGCGGAACGGCACCCAGAGGAAGCGGTTCATCGCCTTCTTCAGGGCCGGTTGTTTCTCCGGCGGCACGAAGAAGAGCATGAAGCCGCGCGAACCGGCGCCGAGGAGCTTGCCCCCCAACGCTCCGTGCTCGCGGGCAAGCTTGTAAAGGTCGTCCACTTCGGCGTTGGTGACGTCGTCGGCGAGGCCGCGCTTGAGCACCCAGGTCTGATGGAGCAGTTCGCCAAACGCGCTGAGACTGCCGGACCCGGTGAGGATGTCGGCTGCCTTGTCCACCAGCAGGCGCATTTGGCGCAGTTCGGCCGCCTTGTCGCGCATCCGGGCGACGACCGAGGCGGCGATCTCGCCGCCCATGCGGCTGCTGCCAGTGTAGAGCAGCATCAGATGTTGCTCCAAGTCGGCGATGCGCTCCGGCGGGGCGGTGACCGGCTCAACCTGGATGGAGCCGTTGGTGAGGAACCGGATCAAGTTCAACCCGCCATAGGCCGCCGCGACCTGGTCTTGCGAGCCGACGTTTTCCTTGAGGATGTTTTGTTCGAGTTCGATGGCTTTGAGGGCCAGCTCGTGTTTGCCGATCATTTGGCCCCGCAATGCCATCAGCGCGCGGATGAGACCGACGGAGAACGACGAGCTGGAGCCGATGCCCGTGCGCGCCGGCAAATCGCCCTGATGGTGAATCTCTACGCCGCGCGAGTTGTCGAAGCCGAGGAATCGCAACCCCTCCCGCACGGCAGGATGCAGGATTTCTGAGATCGAAGAGACTGTCTCGATGTGCGACCACACGATGCGATGTCGCTCGGCGAAGAACGGCGGCAGAAAACGTGCGCTGATGTAGCAATACTTGTCAATCGTCGTGGACAGCACCGCGCCGCCCTCCTTCAGATACCAGGCCGGGTAGTCGGTGCCGCCGCCAAAGAATGAGACCCGGAAGGGCGTGCGCGTAGTGATCATGCGGCTGCCTCCTCGGCAAAGAACTGCGCCGCGCGCCGGTAAGACTCCGGTGTGCCGATGTCCACGAACGGGAACCGGCCCTTGAACGCGTAGAAGCCGCGCCCGCAAAAGCGCGGAAACACGTCGCGCTCGATTGAGACCGGTCCCGTGTCCGGAATCTCGGCGATGGCGTCGCGTTGCATCAGATACAGACCGGCGCTGATGTAGCCGCCGCGGTCGCGGCCGGACGGTTTCTCAATAAACGAGGTGACGGCGTCATCGGCGTCGGTTTCGACCAAACCGCTGGCGCTGACTTGTGGCTGGTGGGTGAGCAGCACCGAGAGCCGGGCGTTTTTGCGGCGGTGGAAGTCCACGAACTGGCAGAGGTCCGCTTTCGTGATGGAGTCGCCGTTGGCCACCAGCGCGGTCTCGGTCGTGATCATCGGTAACACGGCACGGACGGCGCCGCCGGTGCCGAGCGGGGTCTGTTCGACGTAGGATGCGATCTCCATGCCGGGCCAGGTTTCGGATTTGACGTAGGCTTGCACCATGTCCGCCTTGTAGCCGAGCGACAGGATCACCCGCCGCGCGCCGAACATCGCCAGCCAATCGAGGTAGCGGCGCAGAAACGGGACGCCGTGGATCGGTGCCAAACATTTCGGCCGGTCGGGGAACAGCGCGCGCAACCGCGTGCCCTGTCCGCCCGCGAGGATGACGGTGGTGATGTCATTGAGGCAGGTCGCGGCCAACTTCCTTCCTCCAGTAATCCAGCATATCCTGCAACGTCTGCCGGTAGGGAATTTCCGGCTTCCAGCCCGTGGCGGCCTTGAACTTGTCGGAGCAGGGGATTTGCAGCGTCACGTCCGCCGGGCGGATGAGCGCGGGGTCCACGCGCGTCTCGATCCTGCCCTGGAACGTCGTCATGCCCAGCAGCATGTCAAGCATCTCGCGGATGGTCATTGTGGTGTCGCCACCGATGTTATAGACTTCGCCCGGCGGGCATTTCTGGGCCAGCAACCAGTAGGCGCGAACGGTGTCGCGCACATCGGCAAAGGTGCGCACGCTGTCGAGGTTGCCGACGCGGATGACGGGCGGCTGCAGGCCGCGTTCGATGCGCGCGAGTTGCTGCGCGAAGAATGAATCCACAAACACTTCGCCCCGACGCGGGCCGCTGTGGGTGAACATCCGCGTGCGGATCGTTCGCAGCTTGTAGGCGGTCCAATACATGAACCCAAGCATGTCCTCGCCAACCTTGCTGACGGCGTAGGGACTGGCGGGCCGCAGCGGACAGGTCTCGCGGATCGGCACATCGTCCTTCGTAACCTGTCCATAGACTTCCGACGAACTACAGATGTGGATGACCGGATCAAGCCTTAGGATGCGGACGGCTTCGAGCAGGTTGGCCGTGCCGCTGATGTTGCACTCCAGCGTGTCCACCGGGGCGACGTAGCTGGTGCTGACGAACGACTGCGCGGCGAGATGGAAGATGACGTCGGGCTTCACCGCGTCGAACACGCGGATGAGCGAGCCGAGGTCTCGCAGGTCGCAGTCGTGCAGCGTGACGCGGTCGAGCAGATGCCGGATGTTGTCCTTCGGACTGCGCCAGCGTTTGATGCCGAAGACCTCGGTCTGCGGGTGGTTGGCAAGGATATACTCGACCAAATGGCTGCCGACAAAGCCAGTGATGCCGGTGATGAGAACGCGCATGTCAGACTCCTGCGTCCCGCTGCGAGACAATCGGATTCTTGACCGGCCACCAGATGTTGAACCGCGGGTCGTTCCACGCGACGGTGAACTGGCCGGCCCGGTTGTAGTAGGTGTTTTGTTTGTAGTGGAAGATCGCCTCGTCGCTCAGCACGACGTGGCCGTTGCCGAACTTCGGCGGGATGAGCACCTGCAAGTGGTTGCTGTCGGAAAGCGTGAAGCCTTCCCACTGGCCAAACTGCGCCGAGTCCCTGTCGTAG
>JAOACV010000028.1 GCA_026417675.1 Verrucomicrobiia bacterium | reverse complement strand
TCACTGCACCGTCCCCAACCTGCCGCTCTCGTTCCTCGACCACCGGATTCAACATGGCGACAGCCTGGTCGGCTGGCCGCTGCTCAATGTGCCGAGCATCATCCCGCGTGACGCTTACTCCGCGCCCGGCAGCGGCGGCAAGGACGAGGAAGCGCGGCGGCTTCGGGCTTTTTTAAAGTCTGCTTGCGAAGCCAACGAACTGGCGATCCAAGGCCAGGGCGAGCTGGGCCAGTTGCCGCCCAAGCCGGACATCCGCACCGACTTCCCGGCAGTGATGGCCGAGGAGGAGCGCATCCCCGGCGACGTGGAGAGAAAGGACGCCGCGTTCAAGAGCTACATGGAGTCCGAAGCCTATCGCCGGTTCAAAGCGGCGGCGGACCTCTGGACGGCGGCGTTTTTCTGGAGCCACGAAGTGGGCGCGCCCGCGCCGACGACGGAAGATTACCGGCGGGTGTTGTCCGAGGGAGCGAATGGGGGAGAGCGAATGGCGAATAGCGAATCGCGAATGGCGGACGCCGCCGCTGAAAACCATTCGCCACTCGCCATTCGCCATTCACAATGCTCCGCCGCAGCAGAGCTTCTCGCCGAGTTCCCCGCTTTCCACTGGCCCTTGCGCTTCCCGGAAATCGCCGCCCGGGGCGGGTTCGATTGCTTCGTCGGCAACCCGCCGTGGGAACAGTTCGAGAACCGGGAGCAGGAATGGTTTGAAGCTTCTGCGCCTGACATTGCAGCGATGAAGGGCGCGGAACGGAAGGCGGCCATTGAGCGGTTGCGCACTGACCGACCGGCCCTCTACAGGCGCTGGCGGATTTACGAACGCTCGAACCAGCGCATGGCCGAGTTCACCCGCACCTGCGGACGCTACACGGCCATTGAAGGCAAGCCCAACACTTACATGCTCTTTGCCGAGCTGGTTGCGGACGCACTGCGGCCCAATGGACGCGCGGGCATCATCGTCAAGACGGCTTTGGGAACTGACAAGGGCGCAATGCCCATCTTCCACAAGCTGGTCCGGGCGGACCAGATCGAGGAGTTTCACGACCATGTGAATGGCGGCTCAACCGGCACTTCATTGATCTTTGCCGATGTGGACGCCAAGGAAAGGTTCGTGGTGCTGGGTCTGCGGGGCGCGGCAGCCAAGGCGGACAAAGCCCGTGGCTTCCAAGCCAGCATCCTGAACTGGAGCGTGGAGGAAGCCCGCAGCCGCCCGCGCCAGCACTTCACCTTCGAGATTCTCAAGACCCTCAACCCCAAGACCGCCACGCTGACCTCCTTCCGGCGCGGCGAGGAGTTCGAGGTCGCCTTGGACATCCACCGGCGCACGCTCCAACCCGGCGCGAAGCTGGCGTTGCTGGACTTCGACAAGGGCGGCGCGAATCCGTGGGGGCTGAAGTATGCAACCCTGTTCAACTCAACGATGGATTCTCACCTGTTCTTGAAGCGCGAAGACCTGGAGCGGGACGGCTGGGAGCTGGGGCGCGACATGATCTTCCGCCGCAAACGCCGCCCGCAATCCGACGCAGACCATAGACTCTTGTTCGACCAGCCCAGCGAGATTGAGGAAGCCCTGCCGCTCTACGAAGGCCAACTGGCCAACCGCTACGACCACCGCGCCAAGACCTACGCCGGCTACAACGGGCCGAACAAGTATGGTGTGTCGCCGGGGCTGAAAGAGCCGACCGACGCGGAGAAGGCATCGCCTGATTTCCACATCGAACCACGATACTGGATGCTTCGCGAATATTCGGATGAGAGGTTTGGGAGCAAGTTGGACAAGAAGGTGGCAATGGCCTTCCGTGACGTTACAAGGCCGTGGCAGGAACGAAGGTCTGCCAAGGGGGCGCTCATTCCGCGTTACCCTACAACTCACAAGCTTCCTATCATTGGATTGCCGGTGGAACTGGCTTTCGAGTTCATTGCCATCTTCAATGCCTCGTCCTTTGATTTTCTCGCAAGAGGACACCTGCCCGGAGCATCTATGGCGCTGTTGTGGATGCTCTCCCAAATCCCCGCGCCGCTGCCGGGCACGCTGGACCCGCGTGTGGCGGAGCACGCGGCCAAGTTGTCGCTGACGAGCTACTCGGTGGCCCGGTTGTTCAACTGCGAACCGCACCGTTGGGACCCGGAGGAGCGGTATCGGCTGGACGTGGAGATTGACGCGCTGGTGGCCCACGCCTACGGCCTGACCCGCGAGCAATACGAAGTGGTGCTGGACAGCTTTGAAGTCCTGGCCCGCCTCGAAATCGCCAAACACGGTCGCTACAAGTTCAAGGAAGACTGCCTGGCGGCGTATGACCGGCTTGGATGACATTTACCATGCCCAACTACGAACTCCATTTGAATCTGTTGGTGGTTAATGGGGATGTCCCACAATTCACCGTTTACCGCAAGTCTCGTGAACCGAACGAGCCTGCCAATCCGAATGCCGGACTGTTCGCCTACGATCTGCCGGTTCATGCTTCGGACCTGTCGGTGCGAGGAGAGTATCTGGTGCGGCTCACGCCCCAGGCTGGCTACACCACGTGCTCGCTGCCTGCGGTGGCCAAGATTGATCTCACCCGACGAGTCTTGTTTGAGGCCCTGAAGGCCAAATGCGGGCAGGTGTTCAAGGCCGGAGAGTATTCCGTGCCGGAAGACACGTTTCACCGCGAAATCAGCTTCATTCTCGCCCGGCACCCGGAAGGCAACGAGGTCATTGTCCTGCAACCCTACTACCTGGGTGCGACGAAACAGTTTGGTTTCCTGGTGGATTTTCACTTCGACTTGAAGCCCGGTGTTCCTTTCAGCAGGCGGGTGCAGCAGTTGAGCCTGAGCCTCGACCAGAACTACCGTCGCAACCTGGACTACTACGCGGATCGCCGGGCGCGGATCACCGGGTGGATTCAGCGCAACCACGCGAAGCTGTTTCCGCTGGCGCTGCCTGGCGCGTCAACACCGGTCAGTATCGAGTCCAGCTTCACGCCACTGCCTGCCCGGCAGCTTCGCGCCAAGACTTACGTCATGGACGGCAACCGCGAATACCGCAGCCAGTTCATCGGAGTGAAGGAGGCAGGCCCGCTGGAGACTGTGGCGGCGTGTCCGCCGCTTCTTTTCGTGTTCCGTGAGCAGGACCGGGGGTTGGCGCGGCGTTTGGCCCGTGCGTTGAAGGGGGCGGAAGCGCAACTCAATTTCCCCGGCTTCGAGCAGTTGTTCCACCTGCCCATCACGATCAGCAGTTCCCCGGTCGTGCTGAGCGACTTTTCCAGGGCCGAGATGGAGCGTGCCCTGGCCCAGGTGCGGGCCGCGAAGGAGCAGCCTTCGATCCCGGTGGTGGTGATGCCGAAGGACGAGGATGCCTACGTGACGCACAAGGCGGTGTTCGCCCATGCCGGAATCGCCACGCAGGTCTGCACGACCGATACCCTCAACGACGACTACGCGCTCAAGTGGTCGGTAGCGAATATCGCCCTGCAACTGTTTTGCAAAGCGGGCGGGAAGCCTTGGAAGGTCAAACCGACGCAGGACGGTTCTTTGATCGTCGGGATCAGCCAGTCGCACAAGGTCGCGGGAGACGAGCAGCACCGGCACATCGAAAAGTATTTCGCCTTTTCGATCCTCACGGACTCCAGCGGGATTTTCCAGAGCTTGAATGTCATGGGGCAGGCCGAACGGGAATCGGACTACCTGCGGCAACTCAACGACAATCTCTCCCAACTGCTGACCGAGCAGGCCGAGCGATTCCGCACGGTAGTTCTGCATACCTCCTTCAAACTGAAACACGCGGAGATGGAGGTCATCGAGTCGGTGGTCAGAGCGGCAGCCGCCCAGAAGAACTGCAAGTTTGCCGTGGTCAAAGTGAACCAGCGCAACCGCTTTTTCGCCATCAACCCCCAGGTCAACAGTTTCGTGCCCTACGAAGCATCGTATGTCCGGCTCGGCCATCGGGAATACCTGCTCTGGTTCGAGGGGGTGTTCCCGGATAATCCGAGCGTCAAGAAGGCGTTTCCCGGCCCCACGCACCTGGAGTTTCTGCATGTGAGCGAGGAGAAGATGATTGGCGACGAGCAGGCGCTGCAAGACCTGGTGAACCTGTCCGGGGCAAACTGGCGCGGCTTCAACGCCAAAAGTGCCCCGGTCTCCATTTTCTACTGCCATCTCGTGGCCGATCTGATCCGACGCTTCCAAGAACGCGACCTCCCGTTGCCGGAGGTCAAAGAGCTACGGCCTTGGTTCCTGTGACCCCATGAAAGCCAAATCGAAAGACATCATCCTGCTGTTGGGCGCTGGTGCCAGCGTGGAGGCGGGGATTCCGTCGTCGCCCAAGATGATCGAGGAGATCGAACGGCTGCTCCGCCAACGCGACTGGGAAAAGTTCCGCGACCTTTATCACCAGATCAAGAGCGCCATCCACTACGCGGCGGGGATCAAAGGCAAGTTTGGCAGCGAAGTTCAATACAACATCGAGACGCTCGTCAATACGCTCTATGAGCTGGAGCGCAACGAGGACCACCCGATCTATCCCTTCGTGGCCGCGTGGAACTCACGACTGCTCGCTTGTGCCGGAAACAACTTCGAGCATCTACGTTCGTTCCGGGAGAAAATCCTCGAAGCTCTCAAGAATTGGGTGCAGTTGGAGAACCCAAAGACCGCCGATTACTACTCAGGGCTTAAGCCACTTCAACGCGCTCTCCAGTTCCCGCTCAAGGTTTTTTCGTTGAACTACGACCTGTGTGTCGAGGGTTTGGGGGAACCAGGATTCAGGGTGGAGACCGGCTTCTCTGCGGTTGGCAACAGCCCGTGGGAGTGGAAACGATTTGATGAAACCAGCCCGCAGGCCGAGTATCCCGAAATCTACCTCTACAAGATGCACGGTTCCATCAACTGGAAACGTGACGAGGACGGAAACCTGATTTGCGTCAGCCATTCGGGCAACATCCGCCCCGAACAGATGCAGGTCATTTTTGGCCGGGATTTCAAGTTGGAAGCGGCGGACCCATACCTGTTCTATGCCTTCGAGTTCCGGCGCTGCTCGCTGGATGCGCGGCTCATCCTCGTCGTTGGTTATGGGTTCGGTGACGAGCACATCAACAAGATGCTGATCCAGGCGGTGCGGTCGGACCCGTCCAAACGGCTTCTGGTCATCGGCAATATAGCCGACGAGCCGGGGGCAAAGAAGCGCCGGACAGAAATCTCCACACGCCTGGGTGTCGCTCCAGAAGCGATAACCGTCCTGCCGGGAACCGCGAAGGGCTTTCTCGGTCGTCCAGACATTGCCGAGGCGGTGATGAACGCTATGCCTGCTGACAACAAAGCTGAGTTTTGAACCAAACCAATCGGGTATGCCGATACCACGTCTCAACGAAAAAGGGTTCCTGCCTCCAGGGGTGCATGTCTGTTCGTTGGACGAGGTTCGGCAGACCTTTGGCACTTTCAACTCGAATGACCGGCGACCGAAGCTATTCAGGAACCTGGAAGTGTTCGTGACCTCGCTGCACAAGCAGGGCATGGCGAAGGCGGTGGTGGTCAACGGCAGCTTCACTACCGCGAAAACCGAACCCAACGACATTGACATGGTGTTGGTGCTGCCCCAGGGATACGACTTCACTGGCGACCTGTCGCCGGACGAATACAACTTGTTGTCCACACGGCGCGTCAGAAAAACCTTCGGCTTCGACATGTTTGTGGCCGAGGACGAGTCCCAGGAATACGAGCGATACATAAGCTTTTTTCAGGACGTAAAGAATCAACCGGGCGAATTGAAAGGCGTCCTGCGCGTCGAGCTATGATCGAGAACGAAGCCCAACTACAGCAGGCGCGGCAACAGCTCCAACGCTTGAGGGAGGCGCTGGAAGCCCTCCGCGCCAAGGTGCAACCAGCAAACATGCGGCGGTTCGAGCTGATGGCCGAGGGGCCGCTCGACCAGATCAACGAGCTGGAGCTGGAGATCGCCGCCTATTGCGGCGGCCCCAAGGTGCCGGGCATGATGAACCCGCTCCATGTGCTCGAAGACCTTCAGCAGACCTACCGGTTGCTGGTGGAGACTTTTCAGGAAATTGCCAATGACAACATCCGGGCCTGGATGCACGACCGGATCGAACAGGGGGATTTTCTGTGGCGGCCGCCCTTCCTGACGCTTCAGCGCCGGTTCCGTTTCGGCGAACCGCTTGAACAGCTCGTGCGGCAGGGACTGTTGCATCCGAAGATCCCGCAGATTTTCCGCTTGAAGAAAGCCGATCCCGATAGTGAGCCCATCCGGCCGTATTTGCACCAGACCGAAGCCTGGCGGATCATTCTTGGCGAGCAGCGCAACTGCGTGGTGACCACGGGGACCGGCAGCGGCAAGAGCTTCTGCTTTGCGGTGCCGGTGGTGGACACCTGCCTGCGGGCCAACGAGGCGGCCCACATCGCCCCTGCGGGCCGGCGCAACGTCAAGGCACTGCTGGTGTATCCGATGAACGCGCTGGCCAATTCGCAGTATGACGACCTGGCCGAGCGGCTGCGCGGCACCGGCCTGACGATCTGCAACTACACCAGCGAGTTGAAAGAGGAGCCGGAGGCCGCGAAGAAGGCCTTTATGGAGAACATGGGGCGTGAGCCGTATGAGAGCGAAGTGGTGTCACGCCTGGAGCTGCGGCAGGGCCGGGGCGCGGACATCCTGGTGACGAATTTCATGATGTTGGAGCTGATCCTGACCCGGTGGGAGGATCGCAACATCTTTCCGTTTGGCGGGCTGTCGGAATTGAAGTTCCTGGTGTTCGATGAAATTCACACCTACACCGGACGCCAGGGCGCGGACGTGGCCTGCCTGATCCGGCGTTTGAAGGAACACACCCAGTGCCAGGGCAAGGTGCGCTGCGTTGGCACATCGGCCACGATTGACAGTAGCAACCCCGACCAGGCCAGGCAGACTGTGGCGTCGTTCGCCCAGGATTTGTTCGGCGAGCCGTTTGGCAAGGACGAGGTGGTTGGCGAGTTTTACAGCGCCCACCTGACCTGCGATCCGCCGGATCCGCTGCCGCCGCCCTCGATCAACATGGGGATGGTGAAAGCCGCCAGCGAGCGCGGCGGGCAGGCCGTCCAGGCGTTGCGGGACGCGCTGTGTGGCAAGGTCAACGCCACGGCAGAGGATCTGCGCCGCCAGGCGACGGTTCATTTCATCGAGCGGAACATCGTGCCGGAGACGCCTGAATCGGCCTACCAGACCCGGCGTTGGGACGAATTGGTGTTGGAATACCGGGAACGGTGGCGGCCCACATTGGCGCTCGAAGAAGCCAGCGCCGAACTGGCCGCTGCGCTTGTGGCCAGCGCGGAGACGCCGGTGAAGTCGGCGGATGGCACCGAATACCCACTGCTGCTGCCCAAAGTCCATGCGTTTTTCAGCCAGGGCCAGCCGGTTACGGCTTGCCTGGGTGCGGTCCACCTGTCCGCCACCGGCGAGAAACAATGTGCCCGTTGCGATGTGGTTGCCCATGTGCCCGCGTTCCCGTTGGTGTTCTGCGCGGCTTGCGGGGTGGAACTGATGACCGCCGAACTGCGCCGGGAGCAGGCAGTGGAGAGACTGTTCCCCCGCGACCTGGACTACACTGAGTGCGAGGGCAAGCCGGTGTATGTCTTCCTGGAACCGTGGGATCGGAACGAAATCCCGCCCGACGAAGCCGCGATTAAAAAGGACGGCTCAGCTCGGAAAGGGCGGGAAGGCGCGGTGCCAATAAACTGCCTGGTCTGCACCGTGTGCGGCACGCTGGACGGCAACTGCAACCACAACAAGCTGCGAGCTGTTGCCGTGGTAGAGGAGCCGCTGTTGATGTGTCCCGCCTGCGGCGTGATCTACGATGGGCGGGTGCGCGAGTTCAACAAATTCTTTGTGGCGGGGATGGTGGGCAAGGCCACAGCTACGGATGTTCTGGCTTCCCGGCTTTTGGAGAACGTGCCGCCCAACCCCAAGCGCCGGGTGATCGCGTTCACGGACAACATCCAGGATGCGGCGTTCCAGGCGGCCCACATGACAGACCTGGAGCGGCGTTTGCATTTTCGCCGGGCGCTCTACCATGGCCTGACTGAGAGCAGACATACGACGGTGGCGAACTCGTTGTTGCTGCCGGACGCGGGGCGTATCGCGTTTGAGGCCATGAAGCGGGCGGGCCGGGTGCCTGCCTTTGCCCGCCAGGGCGGTGTGGCGGTCGGGCGGGCTGCGGGGGCCAGCGAGGCGACCTACAAGAAATACCTGGCATTCGGTGCCATCGGCGAGATCAGCGGTTACGCCTACAAGAAGCAGCCCACGCTCGAAATGACCGGCCTGGTGTCCGTGAGCTACGACGGCATCGCGGAGGTTGCGGCGAAAGGCGAGTTTTGGTCAGGCATCGCGCTGCTGGCCGCCAAACCAGCGCAGACGCGCCAGGATGTGCTCCAGGTTTTCCTGGATGTGATCCGGCGCGCCGGGGGCATTGAGAGCGATTGCCTGGAGAGGGGCGAGGATTTCCGGGAGGAGGTCATCAACCGATTGCACGAAGACGTGCTGTTCCACAGCGAATCGCTGCCGCCTTACCGGCCCACGGTCTTTAGCGATGAATTGGACACTGACAACAAGTATTTCAGCGTGCGGCGGCTGGCCGGTGCGCCGGGATCGAACTACGCGCCGGTGTTGGTGCGGTGGTTTCGGCGTCAGATGCAGATTGACCGCCCGGCCGCCGAAGAGTTGGTGCGCGGCCTGACGGCGTTGCTCGCACGCCCGGACATTGGTCTGTTGCTCAAGAAGGGCGGTCCTGGGCGCTATTACTATCAAATCCCGGAAGGGCGGATTCTGCTTTACGCTTCCAACGCTGATTACATTCGGGTCTGCCCGCGCTGCCGCTCGAAGTGGGAGGTCGCCGAGGACATTTGCTGTCCGGCCTGCATCAAGACCACTCTGCGCCGCGAGCAGGTCATGGAGACCTATTACCGGCTGGAATACCAGGCCAAACTGGAAGACCGGCAGCAGTTGTTGGCGGTCGAGCACACCTCGCGGATATCCGCAGACGAGCGCCGGAGCTACGAGCGGCGGTTCGACAAGGAGCCGCAAGATCCCTTGAACGTGCTGGTCTGCACCCCGACGATGGAACTGGGAGTGGACATCGCAGGTCTATCCGCTGTGCACCTGCGGAATGTGCCGCCCTCGCCGGCCAATTACGCGCAGCGCCAAGGCCGCGCCGGCCGGCACGGCCAGTCGTCCATCGTGACGACGTTCTGCGGCACCTACGGCAGGTATTCCACGCACGACCAGTATTTTTTCCGGTTCCCGGAGCGGATTATCGCAGGGGCCATTGCGCCGCCGCTGTTCCTGCTTGACAACCGGGTGTTGTTGGAGGCGCACCTGCACGCCCTGGTGCTGGAACTGGCGGATTACCGCGTCTTGGCCAAGCCCATGCAGTTCCTGCGAATGGCCAACGACGCGGATGTTCAAGCCGGCCTGCCCATGATGGAAGGGGTGTTGGACGAGATCAACACCAAGGTTCAGGCAGCGAAGCGGAAGATTCTGGCGGCAGCTCGGGGGGCCTTCGCGGCGGAGTTGGCCAACGTCGGTTTCACCGACCATGACATGGAAGCGCTGGTGGATGGGTTCGCCGAAGACTTCGACCATGCCTTCGAGCGGTTCCGGGACGAATACATCCGGCTCCAGGACGAGCGGCGGGAGCTTGATGCCAAGTCGGCGCACCAAGGCATCACAAAGGAGGACGAGATACGCCGCAAGGCGGTCGTGGAGCGTTTGGCCGACATGCGCGAGGGCAAAGGCGACTTTTACACCTACCGTTACCTGGGCAACGTGGGCTTCCTGCCCAACTACGCCTTCCCGCGCCGGGCGACCATGGTTTATTTTACGGATCGCAAGGAAAGCATAGCCCGGCACCCGGCCATTGCCCTCCGGGAGTTTGCCCCGCTGAACACCATCTACTACCGCCGCCAGCGGTATCAGGTGGTCCGCGCTCAACCCCGGGCGCGGGGCCAGGCCCATCACTGGAGCAGGCTGAAGCTGTGTGCTTGCGGCCATTTCTTTATGGACGACCAGATTGCCCAGGCTGCAGCCTGCCCGTTGTGCCGCTCAAACCTGATGGGCACGCACACCTATGAGCGCGTTTTCGAGTTGCCGGACATGGTTGCCCGGCGTATCGGGCGCACCTCGGCGGACGAGGAAGAGAGAAGCCGTCGTGGTTTCATCGTGCTCCCTTGCTACCGCCCCGACCCGCAAGCTGTTTCGTGGACCTTGAAGGCAGGCGAACGGGAGGTCGCCACGGTGAGTTACTCCAAGCGCGGCGAGCTACTGCTGGTCAACCAAGGGGCCAGAGCGGCGGATGAAGTGGGATTCCGCTATTGCGAGAAGTGCCGGGCTTGGATTTTGGGCGATGACACTGAACAAGATCACGTTGATCCCAACAGCGGCGGCCGATGTCCAGCCGGTGCCGAGGCAACGGACATCCACCGCGAGGTTCTCCTTTGCCACAAAGGGCACCACGATTTCTTATTAATCGAACTGGCGGTGGCTGGCAACCAGGACGCGGAACGCTTCGGATGGTCATTACTTTACGCGCTATCCTACGGTTTCCAGGTCGCGTTCTCGGCGGATGAATCAGAAGTTGGGGGACACGTCTTTTCGGTGCCCGGTGGCGCCCCACGAATTCGGCTGTTGCTTTACGAGCAGGACGAAGGTGGCGCGGGTTTGCTCCGCAACCTGGTGGGTCACTCCGCATGGCAGCGGATGGCGACCAGGGCGCTGGAGATCGTCCACGTTGACCCGGCGACCGGCCAGGACATGGACGGGGCCTGCGACACGGCGTGCTACGACTGCTTGCTGTCCTTCTACAACCAGCAGCATCACCGGCACCTGGATCGTCGCGTGGTCGTCCAGGCGCTACGGCAGCTCCTCCAGATCGAGCCGTTTCAGATGGCCGAGCCGGACGGTGGGACGACCTGGGATCAGTTCCGGGCCGCCGCCATCGGGGCGGAGCCTACGGTCGTTGATGCCTTGCAGGCCCGCAACTTCCCGCTGCCGGAGCGCCAGCACGAGATCATTCGTGATACCGAAGGTGTCCCGGTCGCTGAGGCCGATCTGCTTTACCGGAACAAGATCGTGGTGTGGGTACAGGGTGCTCCGCACCAGCAGCCGCACCTCCAGCACCGCGACGAAGACCAGAAGCGGCGGCTCAAAGCCCTGGGCTACCGGGTGGTCGAAATCTGGCCCGACCACCTGGACGATGGCCTGCGCGACCTGGCCCAACGGTTGGACAGGCCGGATTTGCCGTAGTAGGACAGGATGCCGGTGC
>JAOACV010000289.1 GCA_026417675.1 Verrucomicrobiia bacterium | reverse complement strand
GCGCCCAACCGCGCGGAAGATTTTCTGCGCCAGCATCCGTTCGTGGACATCTGTTGCCGGGGCGAGGGGGAGCAGGTGTTTTTGAGAATCTTGGAAACCTATCCGTCGCGTGATTGGAGCGGGATTCCTTCGATCAGTTTCCTCGACCAAGACCGCCGGTTTACCGCGAATCCGCTGGTGGACCGGCTGAAGGACCTGAATGTGCTGCCGTCGCCCTACTTGGAGGGCACGTTTGAGCCGTTGATGCAGGCCAACCCACAGGTGCAATGGCTGGCGTTGTGGGAGACCAACCGCGGCTGCCCTTTCCATTGCACCTTCTGCGAGTGGGGCGCGGCCATCCAGACCAAGCTGACGCAGTTTGACATGGAGCGGTTGACGCGGGAGGTGGAATGGTTCGCCGAGAAGAAAATCGAATTCATTTTCTGCTGCGATGCCAACTTCGGCATCCTGCATCGCGACTTGGACATTGCGCAGCACGTCGCCGAGACGAAGAGGAAACGCGGCTATCCGAGGGCGCTGTCGGTGCAGGGCACCAAGAACGCCACCGAGCGCGCCTACAGGGTGCAGAAAATCCTCGCCGACGCCGGCCTCAACAAAGGCGTGGCTATCGCGTTGCAGTCGCTCGATCCCACAACGTTGAAGAACATCAGGCGCCAGAACATCTCGACCGAAACCTATCAGGAGCTTCAACGCCGGTTTGCGCGCGACCGTGTGGAGACGTTCACCGACATCATTTTGGGGCTTCCCGGCGAGACCTACGACTCGTTTGTCGAAGGCGTCTCCAAGATCATTGCCGATGGCCAGCACAACCGCATCCAGTTCATCAACCTCGCCATCCTGCCCAACGCGGAGATGGGCGACCCGACGTATCAGAGGAAGTTCGGCATGGTGATCGTGGAGACCCAGATCATCAACATCCACGGTTCGCTGGCGGAGTCCAAGGACGACGTTCACGAGACACAACAGTTGGTGGTCGCCACCAACACCATGCCGCCGGCGGACTGGGTGCGGACGCGGACGTTCTCGTGGATGACGGCGCTGCTGCATTTCGACAAACTATTGCAGATTCCTCTGGTCCTCCTGCACGAGGTGACCGGCCTGAGCTACCGCGACTTGCTGGAGGCGTTTTCCAAGGGCGATTTGGCCGCGTTCCCCATCCTGTCCGAGACGCGCGATTTTTTCGACGAGCAGGCGCGCAATATTCAGGCGGGCGGCCCGGAATACACCCGGTCGGAAGAGTGCCTGAACATCTGGTGGCCGACCGACGAATATGTCTTTATCCAGCTTGCCCGCAAAGGCCGGCTGGAGGCGTTTTACCAGGAAGCCGAATCGCTGCTGGCGCGCCTGCTGCGGGAGAAGTTCGTCGAGGTGGAGCCGGAGCTGTTGCGCGACGCCGTCACGCTCAACAAGAGCCTGCTCAAACAACCGTTCCAAACCGAAGACCTGGAACTGGCGCTGTCCTACAACATCTGGGAGTTCTACCGCGGCGTTCTCGAAGGCGCCTCGGTGCCGCTGGAGGAAAAACAATCATGTTACTTGATCGACCGGACGCGGGAGAAGTGGACGACGTGGGACGACTGGTGCCGCGAAGTGGTCTGGTATGGCAACAAGCGCGGCGCTTACCTCTACAACGCCCGTCCCGTCGCCCGCGAAACGCCGGGCCGTTGACCACGTGAAAACTCGCCCCCTCGGCCAGACCGGCCTCACCGTTTCCGAAATCGGCTTCGGCACGTGGGGCTTGGGCGGCACCGTCGGCGGCTCGATTGCCTACGGCCCGGCCGACGACCGCGAGTCGCTTCGCGCGCTCCACCACGCCTTCGACGCGGGCATCACCTTCTACGACACCGCCGACCTCTACGGCGCCGGCCACAGCGAGCGGCTGCTCGGCGAGGCGTTCTCCGGCTCGCGCAACCGCGTCGTCATCGCCACCAAGGCCGGCATCGTTTCGGTTCGCGGCGAACAGGATTTCTCTCCGGCGCACCTACGGGGGGCGTTGACTGCAAGTCTGGAACGGCTTCGCAGCGACTACGCCGACGTGTTCCTGTTGCACGACCCGCCGATCGAGCTGTTGGACCAGCAACCCGATATCATCCGCTTGTTGGAAAACCTCCAACGCGCCGGTCGCATCCGCGCTTGGGGCGTCTCGGTGCGTTCACCCGACGAGGCGCTTGTGGCCGTCACGCGCTTCGGCGCGCCGGTCATCGAGGTCAACTTCAACCTTGCCGACCAGCGCGCCCGCCAGAATGGCCTGCTTGAGCTTTGCGATCGCCAACAAGTCGGTTGCATCATCCGCACACCGTTGTGTTTCGGCTTCCTCACCGGCCAATACGCCGCCGACACGCCGTTCGATCCCGCCGACCACCGCCGCCGGTGGCCGGCCGAACAACGCCAACGCTGGGCTGAAGCGGGGAAAGCCTTCAGCGCCGCGATCACGCCCCTGGCCGGGCAGACCGCGGCGCAGCTCGCGTTGCGGTTTTGTTTGTCTTACCCCGGTGTCTCGACCGCCATCCCCGGCATGTTGACTGCGGCGCACGTGGACGACAACGCCGGGGCGAGCCGGCTGGGTCCCTTGCCGGCGGAAGAGCGCCAACGCCTCGAAGAGCTTTACGAACAACACCGTTTCTTCCTCGGCGATGGCCGTTGAGCCGAACCTCTGCTATTTTCGCTCGCAACAGCCAGGATCCACGCCTACCGCCGCACCTCAAAGGCGAGGATCAACGGCGGCCGCCCGGCGTATGAATACGTCCAGCAAGGTTTCAAATCCGGATGCGCCTCGAAGAACGGGCGCGGGTCGTTGACGTAGAGGCCGCGTTGAGGGTCGCCCAGCAGCGTCGGTGAAAACGCATAAACAATGCGGCGGATGTGGGAGGGTTGTTGCTTTTCCCACGCGCGCACCTGTTCCGGGGGCGAACCGGTGCGGAAATAGTTCGACCAATAGACCCACGCATACCGTTGGCCGTAAGTGTTAAACACATAGCAGGTCGGCGGGAACATAATGGTGTCGCTCAGCACCACCAGCGTTTCTTCAGGCTTGCCGCCGCGCCCCAGCCATTCGACGAAAGCGTGATGTCCGCGCATGCGGTCCATCTCAAAGTTGGCCTCCTTCTGGCGCAGATACCGGCTGTAGAACGCGGTGTGCGTGCTCCAGGCGGTTGCGAGCAACATCACCCCGACGCCGATTCCCCAATACAAAGACAGTGGTTTCCGCCATCCGCTGCCGCAGGCGGAGATGCCGCGAGCGGCGACAATGCTGAGGGCCGGCAGCCCGACCAGTGCGTAGCGGTGCCCGTAGATAAACAACAGGCCAAGCACGCCCAACACCGCCAGCATCCAGAACAAGAGAACCTGATCGGCGATGCCGCCCCGCCAGATGGCGAAGAGCAGTCCCACCCAAAGGAACGCGCTGAAGACCCACGGAATCGCAGGGTGGCCCTCCAAATACTTGTCCACGTGCCCGTCAAGCGTGCGGCTGTCCCAAAACAGACAAGTGAAGGCATACGCCATCTTGCCGCTCGCCGAGAGCTTGAGTAACCCTGGCTCTCCCTCCTTGTAGCGCCCCAACGTCATCTCGCGGATCGTCTCGTGAATCTCCGACGCGGGGAAATCGTAGCGCGCCGCATACAGCCACGCAACGACCACCGCCACCACGACCGCGCAGCCCGCCATGCAAAGCCCATGAAACGCCACTGTCATCAACCGGCGCGGCCCGCCGAACACCAGCGCCGCGCCAGCCAACAACAGCCCGAACAAGATGACGATCCAGCCGGCAAGATACATCAACCCCAACAGGCAGCCGCTCAACATCAATGCCCACCGCTTCTGATTGCGCCAATAGCTGTAAAGACAGCACGCCAACAACACCATCAACGCCACCGACGGCACCGGTTGGTGGTAGCCAACCCGCACGTGAATGAGCCACCCAAGCGCCGTCGCCATCAACGCCGCCGCCAACGGGCCGCACCAGCATCCAAACATTCGCCATGCGAGCAGC
Organism: Verrucomicrobiia bacterium; assembly: GCA_026417675.1. Classification (GTDB taxonomy): domain Bacteria; phylum Verrucomicrobiota; class Verrucomicrobiia; order CAIQCK01; family CAIQCK01; genus JAOACV01. The sequence continues at coordinate 577 of JAOACV010000289.1, read as the reverse complement.
CCCGTCCCGACCCACGCGATGATTCCGAAGAACGTGGAGTAGCAGGCGATTGCTTTGCGGTTGACTCCAAGAGCTTTGATGAAAGGCACGTAGCAGAAGTTCAGCAACGGATGCGCCTGGCCAGTCCATTGCATCTTGAAACGGCCCAGCGGCGCCTTGGTATAAACAGGGTCCTGTTCCTTCCAATGTGCCACCAGCGGGTCCTCTCGCCAAAACACGTTGGCCGGACGCCCCGTCGCCCGTGCCTGCTCTAGAAGCGCCACCGCCAACGGACTCTCCATCGCCTCCGCGTTCGGGTCTTCGATGACGAACAGTTGCGCCAGATACAGCCAGTAGAACATCCCCATCGTCACTGCGAGTGCCGCCCAAAACATGAACTGCGGCACGCTGCCTTCGCGCGGTTCTGTTACCCGCGCCGCGCCGTCCGCCTCCGCTCGCCCGAAGAACCGTCGCCAGCACGCCCCCAGCAGCAGTGCCGCCAGCAACTCCAGAACGAGTGACGGCGTGATCGGCAGCCGGTCGCGTCGCCGCCCGGAGTCTGTGACACGGGTTTCTGCTCCCCAGAGGTGCGCACCGG
>JAOACV010000288.1 GCA_026417675.1 Verrucomicrobiia bacterium | reverse complement strand
CTTGAGAACGGCAAGATCTATCAGCGTCCCTTTGGGGGCCAGAGCCAGCACTTTGGCGGCGAGCAGGCGGCGCGTACCTGTGCCGCTGCCGACCGCACCGGTCATGCCATCCTGCATGCCCTGTATCAGCAAAACATCCGCGCCCGCACCGGGCGTCCGTTGACGACCAGCCGCGGCGCGCCGCCCGCGGCGTCCACGCGCACGGTCAAGGCCGGCGCATCTGCGGCCGGCGCGCAAAGAGCTGCGATCAACAACCACTTACTACGTTGCATGGTCTATCCTGTTTTTGACGACGATTGAAGGGCGTTTGGCGGGCCGACGCGCACAGGCCAATCCTCCGCGATCCCGCGCCGGTGACGTCTCCTTGCGTCCGCGCGGATTATGCGCGGGCTACTTGCTGAAGCCAACGACTTTTGGGTTGTTCCCCCTGGTCAGCATCAGCACGCACGAGTCTTTGCCGATCGTGATCTCGATGAACTGGCTGGCCGCCACGTATTCGTGCAACTGCGGCCGACGATGGAGGCGCTCCTGGGCCTTGTCCAGCTTCCTGACTTTGATCGCATCGGGGGGCAGGTCCATTTGGGCAAACTTGCGCTTATTGTCGGCGATGTAAGGGAACAGGTATTCCTCCATCAACTGCACCGTATGCACCGGCTTGTCGCCGGCGGCAAAAGGCACGCGCGTCAGCCTGGCCACCTTCGCCGTGTCGCCCTTCAAGACGGCCAGGAACCACTCGCGCGCGTTTTTCTCGGCTGGCGATTCCTCGCCGGCGCGCGCGGCGCCGCAGAGTGCCAGAATCAACAGTCCGCAAAGCAAGAGGCAGGTTCGTTTCATGGTTCCAACCCTCGATACCGCTCCGACCGGCCGAGGTTACACGCTTGCCGCGCTGCCGGCGGCTTGATTCTTGCCATCGGCTGGCCGATAGTGATGCACGCAAATCCTACGTCCATGAGCAAGCCCGCCGTCGCCATCGTCGGCGCCTCCAACGACCGCGACAAGTTCAGCAACAAGGCCGTGCGCGCTTTTCTGGAGCAGGGTTACGACGTGTATCCGGTGCACCCGACCGAGCCGCTGATCGAGGGACTGAAGGCTTACAAGTCCGTCCTCGACATCCCGGCCGCGCTGGACAAGGTGAGCTTCTACGTGCCGCCCCGCGTCGGCATGCAAGTCATCGCGGACGTGGCCAAGAAAGGCTGCCGGGAGCTCTGGCTCAACCCCGGCTCGGATTCGCCGGAACTTTACGAAAAGGCGCTGGCGCTGGGACTCAACCCCATCGTCGCCTGCTCCATCGCGAGCATCGGCGGAGACCCGAACGCATTATAAAGAGCCGTCCCGTCCGCGCGCCGTTTGCGCATCGTCCATCGTCCAGACGCCCGGTATCCGGGTCCGGCACTTTGGGCAGCAGCCGGCCTGGATGTTGTTTTGCAGGACGCGGAAGCCGACCCGCTCCACGAGCAGCGTGCGGCACTGGTGGCATCGGGTGTTTTCCAGTTCGCCCACGTCGCCGGGACGGTTGCCGGCATAAACGTAATGCAGCCCTTCCTCGTAGCCGATCTCCACGGCGCGCATAATCTGCCGCGCGCTCGTGTAGCGGCCGTCGTCCATCCGGTAGTCGCCGTGGAAGGCGGTCGCGTGCCACGGGATGTCGGGCGAAACGCCCTTGATGAAGCGCGCGATGTCCCGCAGTTCCGCCTCGCTGTCGTTGAAGCCCGGCACCACCAGCGTCACGATCTCCACCCAGAAGCCGCGCGCATATAGCCCCGTGATCGTTTCCAGCACGTGCTCCAGTTTCCCGCCGAGCCGCTGGTAGCCCGCCGGGCTGAAGCACTTGAGGTCCACCTTGTAGCAATCCAGCCACGGCCGCAGATAATCGAGCGCCTCCGGCGTGGCGTGGCCGTTGGAAACGTAGCCGGTGACCATGCCGGCCTGCCGCGCGAGCGTGAACACCTCGACTGCCCACTCGCTGGTAATCAATGGCTCGTTGTAGGTGCTGGTGGCGATCTGCGCCCCGCGCCGGCGCGCGAACGCAACCATCTCCTGCGCCGTCACGCGCGTCGGCTCCGCGATGGCAGCCGGATCGCGCAAGGTCTGCGAACTGATCCAGTTCTGGCAAAACGGGCAATGGAAATCGCAGCCCAGCATGCCGAAGCTAAGCGCCTGCGCGCCGGGTAGGACGTGGTAGAAGGGTTTCTTCTCGATGGGATCGATCTGCAACCCCGCGGCGTAGCCCGCCGGCACGCGCAACACGCCGCCCTCGTTGAACCGCACGCGGCACACTCCGGCACGGCCGTCGGGAATCAGGCAGCGATGCGCGCAGGCGACACAGCGCACCTTGTTGTCGGGGAGTTTCTCGTAAAGCGCGCCCTCCCGTGTCATCGCGCGCAGAACTGATTCCAAGGCCGTCATCTCCGACGCGGCGCGCTCATCCGGTTTGCCCGCGGGTTTGCTCATGGCCGCGTAATATATCACACGCTTCCGCCGGGACGGGAAAACCGGCGCGAGTTCACACGCTGTGTCGGCTACAGGCCCGGCCCGCCGCGCATCCTGGAAGCGCCGGGGGCTGTCGGGCACGTTTCGGCGCATTGCAGCCCATTCAACTCTCCCGCTCAACCACCGGCCGCACCACGCGACGCCGGAGCCAGAGAACGCCCACCAGATCAAACAGCCCGCGCAAGAGTCGGCCGCCGATGCCGTATTTGGAGACACCGTGCCGGCGTTGCCGGTGTGCCACCGGCATCTCGGTGATCTTGAACCCGCCCATCAACGCCAGCGCCGGCATGAACCGGTGCATGCCGTTGAACGCGATCATCGCCTCCGCCACCGCGCGCGTGAACACGCGCGGACAAGCGCCCGTGTCATGAACTCCGTCGGCCGTGACCCAGTTGCGCACCCGGTTGGCAATGCGCGCGGAGATTCTCTTTACCAGACTGTCGCGCCGCTGCGTGCGCCAGCCGCACACCATCGCCACATCGCCCCGGCGCAGCCGCTCCAGCAGGCGCAGGATGTCCGCCGGATCGTTCTGCCCGTCGCCGTCCAGCGTCGCAATGACCTCGCCGCGCGCCGCGCGCAACCCGGCGTAGAGCGCCCCGCTCTGGCCGGTTTTGCGCGCGAGGTGCAGCGCGCGGAGGCGCGGGTTGGCCCGCCGCAACTCGTCCAGCCGCACGCCCGTTCCGTCGCTGCTGCAGTCGTTGACGAAGAGGATCTCGTAGTCGAGAGTGGCGCGATCGAGCACCCCGGCGACTTCCGCCGCGACGCTCGCCACGTTCTCTTCTTCGTTGTAAACCGGCACGATGACCGATAGATAAGGACTGCCCATGCGCATGCTCATCATGGCGAACTGGACGCGCTCTGCAACGCTAATCTGGCGTTGGCTGAGCCTCTTGCCGCTCTTCGCCGCCGGTCCGGCACGCGCCGCGGAGACTGTGGACGCCACCGCCATTATGCAACGGGTGCTGGCCAACCGCCCCGCGCTTAGCCTCTGGCTGGAGGCCGAGCTGCGCATCGAGCGCAAGACCGCGGAGAGCTTCGATCTCAACATCTTCTTCAACGGCGACCCGCGCGAAGTCCGCACCGCTTACCGCGTGACGGCCCCCGACGAGGTCGCGGGTAAGGCCGTGCTGATGATCGAAGGCGGCGACATCTGGCTTTGCGAAAAAGGGCAGAGCGAGCCGCGCAAGCTCGCGCCCGCGGAGCGCGCGACGCCGTTTCTCGGCGGCGACTTCGCCTACGAAGACCTCGAACTGGCCTTTCTGCGCTGGCCCCAGCACAGGTTCGTCCGCGAAAGCCGCCGGCTCGGTTTTGATTGCTGGGTCATCGAGAGCAAGCCCGGCGCGCAAACGCCCTCGCAATACGGCCGCGTGCTGTCGTGGGTGGACAAGCAATATCTGGCCGTTGTCATCGCCGAAGCCTACGATGCCCAAGGCAGGCTGTTGAAGAATCTCGAAGTCAAAAGCGTGCGCAAGCTCGATGAGAGGCATTACATCGTCGGCCAGATCGCGCTCACCAACGTCCAGGCCAGGTCCCGCACCGTCCTGCGCGTGCTGGAAGACCACAAGGCGGCGCTGACGCCGGAGTTTTTCTCTCCCGAGACCTTCTGCAAAGCCGTCGCCGCGCCGCCGAAGAAAGAATGACGACGCCACCAGCTCCCCGAAAAGACACAACGCCCGTTCAACTGTTGCGCGTCATCGCTTGCGAGATCGCCGTGCGCGAAATCTGCTTTGCCATCGCGCGGTCGCGCAACATTGCTGACGTGGAGTTCCTCGACCAAGGCTACCACGACACGCCCGCGAGCAGTCGCGGGAAGATTCAGCAGCGGATTGACGCCGTGCCCGCCGGCAAATATGACGCCATCCTGCTTGGCTACGGTTTGTGCAGCAACATCCTTGTCGGCCTGACCACCGCGCACACGCCGCTGGTGATCCCGCGCGCCCACGATTGCATCACCTTCTTCCTCGGGTCCAAAGAGCGTTACCAGCAGTTCTTCACGTCGCATCCCGGCAGTTACTACTACACGGCGGGATGGCTTGAATGCCGCCGCCGCCGCCAGCGGGGGGATGAGTTGCTGCAGGT
>JAOACV010000287.1 GCA_026417675.1 Verrucomicrobiia bacterium | reverse complement strand
GTTCCGTTCCGCCATCATGCCGTTCGTAACGGATGTGCATCACGTCGGTTGCCGCACACTGTTCGCCCAGCACCAATCCGATTCTCTCAAGACGTTTTCGGGCATGAAGAATCTGCAGGGCGCGCAAGTCGAGGAAAGCGCCTGCTTGAAGAACTTTGTCGAGACGATCATCGCTCAGATGTTGCAGCGAATTGCCCCAATGGAGAACGGCCTCTTCCGGTTGCCGAGTCCAGCACACCGGAACCCCGCGTGCCAGAAGCGGCTTGAGGAAGGGTCTGCTCGGTCCGAGCTTATACATGTCCGGGTCCTGCCAGAATCCCACGCCGTCAACCTTGGAGCCGCCGGCAAGCAGTTTCTCCACTGTCCGAATCTCCCATTTGCGTCCCGCAGCGTAGTCCACGATTGCCCGCGACTCCGAGGCGGGCACCTTCCGCGAGAAACTGTTCAAGCTCCAGGCCACCCGCGGCTCGCCCACAGACAGGATGTAGGTATAATGCGCGAACGCCGCCACGGGCGACTTCAACGCCGGATCGTAGGGATAGTTTTCACATTCGGGAAACAGTTCACAATCCTCCGGCAGGCTGGCCTTATAGAAGTCAAGGCTGCTGAACCGATCCGGGTAGCTCGCCAAGGGAACATCCTCGCGGTAGAGCGGAATTTGTGGCCGCACGAACGGCCGCGCGCGTCCGGCCAACGCCCGCGCCACGCGCGCCACATTGTGCTCAACTCCGGCGGCGTGCATATGACCAAGGCGCGTATCCGGTGAGACGGCATGAACCGACTCGCGCAGAACCTCGGCCAACGCGGCCAGATCATCCGTTATCAACTCCGACATCAAGGCTCTGGCCGGACGGTTCCCCGACACCAGCAGAGCTTCGACCTTCTTCGGATCATTGGCGCAACCGAACCGCTCCGCAAAACGCGCCACTCGTTGGGGGATGAAGCACTGCGACAGTTTCACCGTGAAATCGTCGTCAGTGAACAGCAATCCGGGCTTCAACTGTCCATAGAGCCGATACGCCTCGTGAAGATACTCCCGCAATCTGGGACAAACCGGATCCAGCACGGGATGTGTTCCGGGACGCCCGTCAGCCTGACGTTGACGTAAAAAACCGAATTGTTGCACCTCGCGTTCGGGAACGTAGAGATGCCCCAACGTGTGCATCACATTGAGGTGGAAAACCACCCCCGCCGTTCGCAGCCGATCCGCACAGACGGCAAGATGCCGGCAGGTTTCTTTCAACGCCTCAATCGTTTGGAACTGCGGGCTGCCAAGATAGTCCGTCGTCATGAGGAACACCTCGTTCACGCCGACCCGCTCGCATATCCTGAGAAGCTCGGCGAGATGCTCATCCCTTGCCTCAGGCGGAACGTGATATCGCAGGAGCGCCCCGCCGCCACTCGCACCGGCGTTTTTCTTTGAAAGACCCGCGGCAATCGTTCTTTCCCCGGCCCCGGCAAAAACTGCCGGCGCCACCACCAAGGCCGAAGTCTTCAGAAATCCGCGACGGGTGATTTGGCTAAAAGAATGATCCTGCATGTCGGCTCTTCGATTCTTATTCACGGCGCCTTCAGGTCGCCAAGCGGCGAATCGTGACGTGCTTCCCTTGCGGCTGATAGAAGTCGTGGCGATGTTCGGAAACGCAAACCGCCTCGCCAATCGTGCCGGCAGTGATCAACAGCGACGGCCTCAATCGGGCACTCATGACTGTCCTTTTGAAAACCATTTTCCCCGATGACATACTGCCGGGCGGAAACAACCTGAGCTTGCATTGCCACACATGGCAGTTCCGGATTCGGTCACAGCGTCGGGTGCGGGGTCTTTGTGAAATGGCACACGCCGCAATCCATCTGGACGCGGGCGTCTTCGCGCGGACTGCCTTTGTCGTGGCAATCGCGGCAGGTCTGCGACTCGGCCGGCAGCTTGCAGACCGCTTTGAACTCGCCAGCAAGATGGGCGTTCAGCAGTTCCACCGTGTATTTCGCCACCGATCCGCTGAGGCAAGCGCAACGCTCCTCGCGCTCCTTCGATGAGATCTTGCATTTCGACGCCTTGCACCATTTGGAAACCGAGACGTGGCAGAGGTTGGAGCGGCTGACGATCTTGACGTTCTCGAACTTCGGTTGCGCGGGGCGGAACGTGGGCAGCGGCGTCTGCGCATACCAGTTGAAGATGTCGCGGGTGATTTCCTGAGCTTTGCCCTGTTTCGCCTTGTCGGCCGAGCCTGTCACCAGGAACGTGACCATCGCCGCGCCGTTCAACGCGCCGCAAAGACTGCCGATGCCCGCCACGCCGGCCCCGCCGTAAGTCATCAATTCGGCCGGCCAACTCGTGTAAGGCGAGCCGATCTTTCTGGCCAGTTCGCCAATGATGCTCGCCGACACCGCGTAGCAACAGCCGGCCTTGTAGTGCATCTCATACGCCGCGGCCGCGACCGCGTCGGCGTCCAGCTTTACATAGGGCCACGGCAACGGCGTTGCCGCGGCTGCGGGCGTCGTCGGCGCGCCGCACAATGACGTCACCGTTCCCCCCGCCGCCGCGCCGAAGCAAACCATGCCGGCGTTTCTCAACCAGTTCCGCCTCGAGACTCTCATGTGCCTTTTCCTTTCAGTAATTCAGATACTTGAGTAATTCACATACTACGAGGACGTGACGATTACCATTTGATAAAGCGACGCAACACGAAAAGTTTTCGATCCGGATACCCAAGCAAGGGCAGGTCGTTGACCACCGTGAGGTTGGAGTAAAGCGTCAGATCGAGCCGGTCGCGTGCGCCGACTTCCGTCTTAGGGCGCGTCGGGGCCAACGGCTTCCGGAGTCAGCGGCCCGCGCAGGGCAGTTTCATCGCTGAATTCCTCCGCGCCGATGTCACGCCGGTCACGCCGCGCGCGGCCGAATACATCGTCGTCAACGGCGGTGGCCACTTCGACCGCCGCGTTGATGGCGGGGCTTGATCCTGTCAATCGCCAGAGACCGGGGCTGTCTTGCGGGCGGCGCAGGCCGGGTTCGTCCCAACGAAACCAAGCGGTCCACTCGTTGCGGGGCATGGCACCGACCGCGTATCCAAGATTGTCATGGGCCTTCAGGCCGCGCACGAGCCCGAGGTTCACCAGCGGCGCTTTGTGGGGTTTGGTGCGGGCGACCAGGTTGTTGACGAAGACGCAATCGGTCGGAACATGTTTCCGCGCCCCCTCCGGTTTCTCGAAGCCGAACTGCAATGGCGCGCAGTCGATCCAAGTGTTGAACGCAATCCACGCCCGCGTCGGCGGCACGGTGGTCAGGTCATCGAATTTCTTGCCGATGTTATCCGTCGTGGGCGTCTCCAGCGTGCCGGGGATCAGCGCCAGCGGCGCCTCGTGCTTGGTGCCCGTCAGGCCGAGAAAGTAGTTGTTGAACACGCGGTGGTCGAAACCGTAGAGCTTCACGCCGCCGCATCCGGGGCCGCCGTCGGTGTTGAGCACGAAATTGCCGGCGACCACGTTGCGGTTGCCCAGCCGCAGGCAGATGGCGCCGAAGCAGTTCAGCAGCGTGTTGTGGCGCACGATGTTGTCAGATGATTTCAGCGACATGATCTCGGTTTCGCCGCTGCAACGCTCCAACAGGTTGCTTTCGATGAGGGTAAAGGTGCTGCGGCCGCTGGCGCCCAGATCGTTGCTGCCCGTGCGGATCGTCTCGTGGCCGTTCTCGCCCTTCGCGAAAACGACGTCGAGGAAGTGGTTGTGGTCCACGCGATCGCGCCGCGAGCCGGTCAGCGTCGTGTCGTCGCCGCGCACAAAAACGTGGCTGCCGCGGTTGACCTTGCGCTCGAACCGGTTGTGGTCAATCCGGTTGTGGCCGCTGCGGGCACCGATCACATAGACCCAATGCTCCATCCGCCGCGGTTTGGCGCGCTCGCGCAGGCGGAAGATGTTCCGCGTCACGCGCACATGCCGGCCATTGTCCAAAAGCACCGCAGGCTGGTCGGCGTCGTGCTCGAACACAAAACCTTCCAGCACCAAGTGCTCGCAGTCCCGCAGGACAAAACCCGCCGCGCCACTAATCACCGCCCGGCCGCGGCCCGCCGCGCGCAGGACAATCGGCGCCTGCGGCGTGCCGCGCCGGCCCTCGATGACAATCGGCCGCGTTGTCGTGTGGCGACCGCCGGCCAGTTCAATGACCGCCCCTGCGGCAGCTCCGCGCATCGCCTCGTTCAGCGCGTCGAGCGAATCCACGGCGGCCATCGCCGATGACAAGGCCGGCAACAATGCGATGAGCACGAGGTGTTTCACACTAACTCGCCGCGCGAATTACCCGCAGGAGAGCGATTCTGCGCGTCCTCCAAGCCGTCTCTTGCCGGGGAAGACGCCCCGGACGCGGTTGTCAATCTCCCCGCGCGCCACGCTGTCATGGATCGGGAAGGCCATGCGCGTTGTTTACCACAGTCAACACGGCCCCGGCGAGGGTTTTGCTGGAGTATATTTGGTGGTTTGGTATGGCGGGGAAAACCGCACGGCTTCCCGGTCGGCCGTCGGCGGAAGAGCGGCGGGTTGTGTTCCGAGGGGCGATGCTCCATAATGAAACGAGATTGAATGACCAGGCCG